>DATAOI010000044.1 GCA_036265815.1 Gemmatimonadales bacterium | reverse complement strand
AACCCATTTCCATCGACGAGCTCGTCGCATTCGTACGGACACTTGAAGGCCAGGTTCTGCAGACCTCCGTTCAAAATAAGCCGTTTACAGTGAAGGTCGAGGAGAAGGGGCTCGTCTATACGCCGGAATCGACAGGTCGCCCACGCCTCCACAGATTCCCCCGCGTTCAAATTTACTTAGACCAATACGCAGACAGTGGGTCGCTGGATCCAGGTGCCTACCACGGCGGCAGCAATCAGTCCTACATCCTGACGCTGCTCCGGTTGTTCAAGGAATAGTCGCAAGGCGTAGCGCTGTCACAGGGCGTAGCACTATCGTAGGTCGTTCAGGTAGCGATCGGCGCGGGATAGTCCTTTAGAACGAGGTAGCACAGAGGAGCGGATGCCACGAAAGCAGTTGGGATTTCGCAAGAGCTTCACCCTCGCGCTCAGAAACGCCCGGGCCCAGGCGGCGACGATGGTCATTGCGCCGGGTAACGCCGAAGGCGGGCCCAACAACCGGCATCGCGGCAGCGATCAGTGGCTCTACGTGCTCTCGGGCACTGGAAGGGCCACGATCAATGGTCGCGGTCAGGGATTACGGGCCGGTACGCTGTTGTTGATTGAGCGAGGGAGCACCCATGAGATCCGAAATACGGGGCGGATCTCACTGAAGACCCTCAACTTGTATGTTCCGCCATTACCGCGTCAGGCAATCCGCTCCCACCAGGGCGGGCGGCCAGTGGTTAGAAGATGCCGACCCGCTGGAGGGGACAGGGCGTTGGATGTGATGGGAAGCGGGGCTCGCTAGTCTCATCTCGGGATCTCCGGTGGTGTGAGCACCTCGCCGAAGGCCCCGGACGTCCGGCTGTTCTGGGTACACGTGCAAGGTTTTCCAGGGCGTGGCTGCGTTCTGGCCGCAGGTGGATTCGGTGGCATCGGAGTCAGCAAGGCGTCGCGGTCTCCTCCGCATTCAGGACAACTGTACGTGTCGTTCATGGTTCGTTCCTGTTCCGCAGGGGAATGCCGCTCCACGTCAGCGGCCGGGTAGCCGCCCAGATCGCTCGCTGAATTCGCGACGTAAGTGGACGCAAATTCTACGTGCCGCACCTGCCTCACTTAGTTGATAGCGGTACCCGGAATGCACCTCCGTGATCCCACTCACCCTTACGCTGCCGTCGTAGTGGCACGGTCATCAGCCCGGCTCAGTCCGCGTCCGCTGGTGTACACACGACTGAGGATTCCCTCTCTTTGGTCTTTTAGGCTGCAGCCCCCAGTGATCCCCCTCACAACAGTCTGTTCCTGTGCAGGTCATACTTGCCGCTGCCCAATTGGGCAGAGCGGAGAGGTAGGACGGTCCGAAGGCCTTGGAACTGACTGCGGAAGCGCCCGGAGGGTCAGTCGGGCGCTTTTCGCCGGATCCCTTCGTGCGAATCTAGTGTCGCCGCATTCCCGATTCGTATTTAGGAGCTTTAATGTATTCGAGAGTCATCGGCACCCTAGTCCTGCTCGCATCATTCCCCGTTATCGCGAAGGCTCAGGGCGCGGCGGCAGCTGGAGCCGATGGGCGCGTCGCCATGCTCAACGTGGCGCTTTACACAGCCGGTGCGAATCTACCAGAACTAACCGACACCTCCGTGGCCAAGCTGGCGACGTTGGTCCTGGACGGGAAGCTTCGTGAGCTGCTGGGGCGAACCGTTCTCAACTCCGACTCCGTGCAGCAGGTGAGCGAGTCCGATTCCGCTCGGTTGATCACTGGGGGCAGCAAGGCATGCAATGTCATCGTGGCCTGCGCCCGCTACGTTGGGCGCACCCTGGGGGCGGACTGGGTCGTGATGGGCAAGGTGAGCAAGACCAGCAACCTGATCTGGTTATTCACCGGTCAACTCATCAATGTCCGAACCGGCAAGTTCCTGATGGACGATTCCACCGAACTCAAAGGCGACCCGCAGCCCATGGTGCGAGCGGGTACGCGGATCTTTGCGGAGCGGGTCGTGCGAACCATCAGGCAGGAGGAGGCGCTCTCAAACAAGCAGTGACCCTTTAGGTGCCGTTCACCAGCCGCTCGAAGCGCGGGTCGCGTCGCAACCGGTCCCACTCGTGGTCCACCCGGAGTGCGGGCGCCGACACCAAGCCAGGCACCGAAAGCATATACGCGAGCTGCTCGATTGCCGCATCCACCTGGCCAGCCTTTGCCAGAATTCGCGCGAGGTTCCACCGATACAGTGCGCCGTTGACCGCGTCCTGGGAGATGGGACGGAGGCTCACCGCCTTCTCTGCCTCACGGAGCGCCTCGACATGGCGACCCAGCTCAGCGTAGGTTGATCCCAGCCTCGCATGGAACCCCGGGTCGTCCGGGTGACGAGCCGCCTGCGTTTCCAGCATGACTCGGGCCGAATCCAAGTAGACTCGCGCCTCCTCTGGATGAACCGCGTGTTGGTGTCGCCCGGCTTGGTAGAGGAAATAGCCCACCGTGTCGCTGCCGAACGCCTCGACCGACACTTGGGCTACGCCCGGCCCAAACAGTTCCCGACTCAGCGCCAAAGCAGCCGTCCCAAATCCCCCCACGTACAAACTTGGAGCGACCTTTTCGACGCCTGCTTTGGCAAGAGCCTCGTGGACAACTCGGGCTGCCGAGAGAGTATCCCCGCGCCAGAGCAGATAGAGCATGCCCTTCCATCGGTACGTAGTTGCTTGATCCGGCGAGACCTCTATCGCCCGGTTGAAGTAGGGCTCCGCCTCCGGGTAGGCCCGCACGAACATCTCCGTAAGCCCTTCGTTCACGAGATCGGTCACGGAGAGCGGGTTCAGTTGGACCGCTTTCTTATTTTCCACCAGGGCCTCCGACCAGTTGCCCTGACGGCGGCGAACGGCCGCGAGGCCGGAGTATACGCTTCCGTTGCTCGGCTGGAGCTTGCGGGCAGCCTCGAACTCTGCGAGAGCGTGCTCGTAGTCCAGGTGCCCGTGGTAGTAATAGAAGCCGAGGGCCAGGTGCCCTTCGGCCAGATCGGGCTGAAGCCGGAGCGCCCTGTCGGCAGCTTCCTTCTGCTTCGCGAGCCGCTCCTTGGAGCGGTCGAAGTAGAACCAGTATAGACCGTCATCGGCGAGCGAGAGCTGGGCAAAGGCGAGGGCAAAGATCGAGTCCAGTTCGATGGCCCTATGAAACATTCTTTCCGCCACCCGCAGGTCGGGCTCGGCAACGCCCCGGTTCAAGTACTCGTTGCCCCGAAGATAGAAATCGTAGGCGGCAGGGTTCGTAGTCGGCTTCGTTTCCAGGGTCGCCCTCTCGGAGGTCCCCAGCGCCACATCCAGTGCCGTTGTTACCCGGTTCGCGATGTCCGACTGAACCTGGAAGACATCCGTGAGGGCTGCGTCGAACGGCTGCTGCCACCGATTCAAGGGTGCCCCCCTGCTGCTCAGCTCAACGAGTTCCGGACTCACTCGCACTCTACCCGCTCCGGTACCAGACCTTTCCCAGCGCACCGTCGCCGTCAAAAGGTACTCGACGCCCAGCTCCCGCCCGATAACCTCGGCTGGCTTACTCGTCTTGCGATACTGGTTCGAGCTGGTCCGAGCGATGACCTCCAGTCCGGGTATCCCAGCGAGCTTGCCCCGCACCTCATCGGTCATGCCATCGGCGAAATACGCGTCCGCCGAGTCGCCGAGGTTCTCGAAAGGGAGTACGGCCACCCGCTTCACCGCCGCACCCGTGCTATGGGACGTGTCCCGGTTCTTCTGCCAGAGGTAAAGCCCCGTGCTGGCCATCACGAGCAACCCAAGGACAAATGCAGGGACGGCGATCCGTCGCGGCCGCTGCAGGACCGCCGTAGACGATCTGGTGGTCACTTGCGGAGGTGTGGTTGTCTCAGCTGTCACCAAAGCACGGGCGAACGCGGCCGCCGTCTGGAATCGATCAGCTGGGGTCCGGGCGAGCGCCTTCATGACGGCCCGCTCAACGGGCTCGGGCACGGTCTCACGTACGAGGTGAAGCGGCCGGGGGGTCTCAGTGAAACGCCGCGTCAGGATGGCCTGCGTCGTCGGGCCGGTGAACGGAGGCTCCCCAGCAAGCAGCTCGTACAGCACCACGCCGAGCGAGTACACGTCCGCCCGGCCATCCAGCCCCCGCTGCCCGGACGCCTGTTCTGGGGCGATGTAGGCTGGGGTACCCACCACGACACCGGTCTCGGTGAGCGAGGCCCCGGGAGCGAATTCATCGAGGGGCCGACCAATCCCGAAATCCGCCACGAAGGTATGACCCTCGCGGGTCAGGAGCAGGTTGTCCGGTTTGATGTCTCGGTGGATCACACCATGATCGTGGGCGTACTGTAGAGCTCGAGCTGCCTCGCAGGCAATGCGGACGGCCTCGTCCACTGGGAGCTGCTTTTCACGCTGCAAGCGCGCCCGGAGTGACTCCCCTTCCACGTACGGCATAGTGTACCACAACCGCCCTGAGGTCTCTCCCGAATCATGGACGGTGAGGATATGCGGGTGCTGGAGCCGGGCCGCCAGCTTGATCTCCCGCTGGAAGCGCTCCGGTCCCAAGGTGGCGGCCAGCTCAGGATGCAGCACCTTCAGAGCAACCGGGCGGTCGTGCCGGAGGTCGTGCGCGAGGTAGACCGTGGCCATGCCCCCGCGCCCCAGTTCCCGATCTATGCGATAACGATCCGCTAAGCCGGTCTGGAGCCAGTCATGAAGGTCGGCCATTAGGTGCCGTTCACCAGCCGCTCGAAGCGTGGGTTGCCCCGGAGCGGGGCGAAGGTAGGGTCGATCTTGAGCCAGCCCGGCGATAGCGGTCCAGGAAGCTTGAGCAGTGGCTCGAGTGTGGCACAAGCCTTCTCGTAGTCGCCCACGAGCACGTAGATGTGAGCGAGCTTAGCCCGGAGGTCATAGCCCCTCAACGCGTCTACGTTCACCGGGAGCATCGCCGAAGCTCGTCTGGCCTCGGCGACGGCGTTGTCGTGCTGGCCCAGATAAGCCAGGATCAGCGCGAGCTCGGCATGAGATCCGGCATCATCGGGCGTTCTCTCAAGCGCCTGCCTGTAAGCCGCTTCGGCAGAATCAGCATACGCCTTGGCTCTGGATGAATCGCCCAGCTGCAGATACGCCTCTGTGAGCTTTCGGCTACGGCGTTCCTTATCACGGCCGAACGCAGAACTTGACGCACCAACCAAGGTTCTTAGTTGCTCAGTATCCAGCGCCCAAACAGGTTGGTCAGCCAGTAACGGCCCTAGGTCGAGTGTTGCAGGGGCGGTGTGCAAGAACTGCCGCGCCCCCATGAGGTTCCCCTCACTCAATGCGATCCCGACCCGACGCTGGACGAGACCCCGGGTCCCCGGCTCAAGCGCCAAGGCGCGCTCCGCGCTGGCCTGCGCCTCGGTGTAGCGACGCACCATCCAGTTCGCAAAGGCTAGGTCGCTCAATCGGGCTCCCGAGCGTGGATCCAACTGAGTCGCCTGCGCGAAGTGAATGAGGGCCGAGTCCCAGTGCCCGAGCCGCATCTCCGCCCAGCCGATCCTATCCAACAGCAGCGGGTTGTTTGGCGCGAGACGGAGACCAGCCTCGTACGCCGTCAACGCCTTCCGGTTGTCATGCCGCACGAATGTTTGGTACTCGCCAAGGCGCGCGTGCGCATCCGCCAGGCCTGGCGCGAGCGCCAGGGCTCGGTCGGTAGCTCGGCGCAAGGATTCGGCATCACCCTGGTCCGGAACCCTTCGGTATGTCTGAACATATGTCCAGGCGAGCGCCGTCCAGGCCAGTGCGAAGGTGGAGTCAAGACGTATAGCCTCTTGGAAAGCTGCCCGAGCACGGTCCGCACCGGCATCTTCACCCGCCCGATCATATTCCAGACCCCGCAGGTAGGCATCGTAAGCCGCGAGGCTTTTCGTCGGGCGCTGGCCGAGTGCGTCTTGAGTTGAGGGTGTCAACGTGAGCTGAAGTTCGCGGGCGACTCTCGTGGCGATGTCGGATTGCACCTGAAACACGTCGGTGAGCGGCGCATCAAATGGCTGTTGCCACCTGGTGGTAGGCGCATCGGTCTGGCTGACCTGCATCAACTCCGGATCGACCCGGACCCGGGGTGCACGTCCAGTCCGTTTATCCCAGCGGACGCGCCCAAGCAGCAGGTAGCGCACACCCAGCTCGCGCCCGATGTCACCAGGACGCTTGGTCGAATGGTGGTACTCGTTTGAGCTGGAGCTGGCAATCACCTGCAGGTTGGGAATGGCCGCGAGCTTCCCACGAATTTCGTCGGTGATGCCGTCAGCGAAATACGCGTCCGCCGAATCGCCGAGGTTGTCAAAGGGGAGGACGGCGAGCCGGGTGAGGCCAGCGACGGCGTCGGGTGCGACCGCCACCGTCGGCGTGTATACCTGCTTCCACAGCATGCCTGCGAGGAGAATGGCGGCCAGCGCAGCACCCGCAGCGACCATTCGGGGGCGCACTCGGTGGCGCTCACGTCCGCCTAGCTCCGAAGGCGGGTGCATGCGGGGGGTTATGTTCGACGAGATTCCTGTGACTGCCCGGGAAAACGTCTCAGCCGTCGGGAAGCGATCGGCTGGCGTCTTGGCCAGTGCCCGCTCGAGGGCCTGGTCCACCTCCACCGGCACCGTCTCGCGCAGTGTGCGCACATGTGGAACCGGCTCCAGCAGCCGCTTAGCGACAATGGCTTGCGCCGATGGCCCGGTGTACGGTGCCTCGCCAGCTAGCATTTCATAGAGCACGCATCCCAGGCTATAGAGGTCCGAGCGGCCGTCGAGGACCGAGTCCCCCATGGACTGCTCCGGACTCATGTAGGCAGGGGTCCCCACCGAGCTGCCGGTCTGGGTCAGCTGCTCTCCGCCAGCGTTCTGGAGGGCCCGGGCCACTCCGAAGTCGGCCACCAGAGCATGCCCATGCGACAGCAGGATGTTGTCTGGCTTGATGTCCCGATGAACGATGCCTTGGCTGTGGGCGTACCCTAAGGCGTCTGCGATCTCTCGGGTGATCTGAAGAGCATCATCCAACGGCAGCTGACGTTCTCGGCGGAGTCGGTCCCGGAGAGACTCGCCTGCCACATACGGCATCGTATACCAAAGCTGTCCAGCGGTTTCCCCCGAGCCATGCACTGTGAGGATGTGTGGGTGTTGAAGCCCTGCCGCCAGCTTGATCTCGCGCTGGAAGCGTTCGGGGCCCAGCGTCGCAGCGAGCTCGGAATGGAGGACCTTCAAGGCCACTGGGCGGTCATGGCGCAGGTCCTGGGCGAGGTAAACCGTCGCCATTCCGCCGCGTCCAAGGACGCGGCCGATGAGATAGTGGTCGGCAAGACCTGCTTGGAGCTGGTCGCGGAGATCTACTGCCAATGGCGTGCTCTGATGGGGATGTCCAACGATACCAGCGCGGCAGCAGCGGGACCAGTCGACCTGCTCAGATGGGCAACCGCCTGGGCTTGGCCACTCCGGATCTCCAGAGAAGACCGGGCCATCGCCTCACCGACGCGCTGGCCGGTCCATTCCGACTCACGGCGCCTAATCCAGGGGGTCCGTCCTAGAAGGGGTCACCACCCCCTCCGATACCCCTGTCCTTACCCCCCCCTCCCGCTCACCCTACCATGCGGCCGGTTCGACGGGCTACCCGTCCATCGGAACACGTTCCCGTTCCACGGCTTGCCGCGCATCCACAGACGAGTAGCGTCCGCCCTTAGCCATTTCATAATCGATGACTTCAGGGACCACCTGGCCCCACGATCCACGACCGCATCGTCTGCCAGATTATTGCCGCGCTTGAGCGCGGCGTCGCGCCGAGGACCATGCTCGGCGATCTCATGGCCGTTGATGACCTAGGCTTCTACTTGGTGCTGGCGGATTGTGGACCCAGCGGTACTTGTCCTCTGTGGTGAGGGGTGCTTCCGCCACTACTGTGGGTCGCTCAGCCTTGCCGCACCCGGCGATCATCCAATTTTGGCGATGCTCCTGACTGCTCGCTTTCCAGGCTCTGCGGCGGGCTCGTGTGCGGGACACCGTCTTTGGCCCCCCCGAGTTCTTCCCCTTCGGGGTTCGCCGAGACGCGCGGTCGAGTGCCTGGTCGCGAAGGTGTGCCTGGCACAGTCCATCGGGGTCATGGACGTGGCAGAACCAGGCGCCGCTGACGACGCGATCCGCATTGAAGGGGCAGGGTCGACCCTTCTTCGTGGGGGTGCTGCACTGATGCTCCGTCATACCGGTGCTCCCTGTGAGGTAAGTAGGGAGATCACAGCGAATCCGCTGCTCCCTACAGAGAGCGGGCTGCGTCGGCGCGGATCTGACAGGAGTGTTGGATTGTTACATTGGTTGGTCAACGAAAGTGCTGAAGGAGCCCCGGCTCTGGCCCTGGATCGTGGCAGCGGTGCCCTGCCCCGTCACTCACTGGCGGCTCCGGGCCGTCTGGCGGCGCGCGGCGAGCCGGGCCGGGTGCGCGGGACTCCGGCTCAACGATCTCAGGCACGCGATGGCGCAGTGGGCGACGGATGCCGGGGCCGACCTGCCGATGATTCAGGCGACGTTGGGCCACACGACCGTGGTGATGACGGGCCGGTATGCGCGGCGGCGGCTCCGGGCCGATCATGCGCGAATCTTGGGGAATCTGTTGGGGGGCGCCACTGAAAGTCCCGCAGTCGGGACAGCGGAAGTAGCTAAGTCCTTATGAGGGCGGTGGGACTCGAACCCACGACCTAGGGATTAAAAGTCCCTTGCTCTACCAACTGAGCTACGCCCCCGCAGGTGCCGGAAACATCTTCGGTGCGAACCGGCTACACAAGATGGGCCCGCGCCGGCTGTCACACCGCACCTGGGAGGCTCTCGAGTACAAGTCGAGTGCGCGGCCGTCTACTCGTCCCTCCGCCGCCTGCGCGGCTCGCCATCGCCTGACTCGGCCTCTGCCGGAACACTCACCTGCGGGAACGGCCCACTCGGCGGCTTCGCCTCTGTCCGCGCACGACAGGTAGGGCACAGCGGAAGCCCACCGCGATTCCTCACCAGCAGGTCCTCAGGAATCTGCCGCCCCCAGGGACACCTTCCATCTATGTGATACACGGTCCCGCCGCGGACGCGGTAGGCCTGGTCGGACGAATGCATTGAACCGCCTCACGTTTGAGGATCTCCCAAAAAACGAGGGCGGCCCTAAGGCAACTTCCATACCACTCATAACTCCGTCACCATCGGCCGAAGCAGCAGCAGCTTGAGCCTCGGCGCGACGACACGGCTCCCCGGCCCCTGTCCTCCGAGCAGGTCGAGGGTGTACACGGAGAGTGACTGCGGCAGCGAGCCGGGTGGCGCCGAGCTACGGCTCCACGATCACCCGCGCCTGCATGAACGGATGCGGAGTACAGTGGTAAGCATAGGTGCCCGGCCGGTCGAAGACCCGCTCGAAGCCGGCCCCGGGATCGATCAGGCCGGAGTCGAACGTGCCGTTGTCCGCCGTCACCGAGTGCTGCACCTGGTCGCCGTTCACCCAGCGGACTCGGGCACCGGCCCGCACCCGAAGCTCGCTCGGCCCGAATGACAGGTTGGCGATGCGGACCCGCGCGGCGCCCGTGGTGTCGACGGGCCTCGAGACACCGGCCGTGTCCGCCGCCGGCGGGACCACCGCCGGCCTGGCCCGATGCCCGAAGTAGCGGGATAGAGTGAAGGGAATGGTGAACTCGAACCCCGCCATGTGGGCGCCACGCACCCCGCGGGAGGCACCTTCGATCGACCCGCTCTGGGTATTGGTGAACTGGATCGAGAACGAATGCGGACTGTACGGAATCCTGAGCTGCGCCCCCGCGCCCCACGCGGTGGCGGCGGTGAGGTCGTCCGGCGCATTGGCCAGCGCGAACACGTCCCCGGCAAGGCTCAGCCAACTGGTGAGGCGAATGACCGCGCCACCACCCCCGCCCCAGAGCGAGCGCTGGACGTCGTAGGCGGAGGACATGCCGCGCACCGTCCCCAGCAGGCGCACCGGCCCAACGCGTCGCCCCACGGTCAGCTCGCCGTCCGCGCTCTGGGGCGCGAAGTTGTAGCCCGCCACCAGACTCACGTCCAGCGGACTCCCCGCCGTTTCCCGCAGCACCGGCCGCCGGAGCGTCAGCTGATACTCGTTGGGGATCCCGGTGAAGACGGTCGAGTTGGTGGCATAGTCGAGCCCCAGGTTCACCCCCAGCGGCAGCCCGGTCGCGAGATGGAAGTTGGGAAAGCTGGTGACCTTCCTGGCGGGTGGGGCACTCACCTCGAACCGGTGCAGGAAGTTGAACTGGATCACGCCGACCGGTACCGTCCACCCGTCGTCCAGGTTGGGCGTGCGATCGGTCACCGACTGCGCGGTCGAGGCCCCCGGGGCGGAGGCGAGCAGCAGTGTCGCAACAGCCAGGTGGCGCCCCGCGTGCTTCCCCATGGCGACCTCGGCAACCGGGAGCGAACCGCCGCGCCGGCCTACGGCGTGACCGTCAGCGTCCCCTTCATGAAGGGGTGGATCTCACAGAAATAGGTATAGGTGCCGGGGGCACCCGCCGTGAGCTGAAACGTCTGGCCCTGGCCGAACGAGCCGGAATCGAACGCGTCGTTGTTGGCGCTGACCGTGTGCAAGACGTTATCCGTGTTGGTCCAGGTGACGGTGTCTCCCGTCTGGACGCTGATTGCCGGCGGGTCGTAGGCGAAATCGGCCACGGTGACCTTCACACCCGCGGCTGGCGCCGAGGGACCGGTGCCGGGGCGGTCGCTGAAGCAGCCCAGCAGACCGCCCAGACCCAGGACCAGCCACCAGCGGCGCACTACTGGACCACGATCCTGCCCGTCATCAGCGCTCCGTGGATGGCGCAATCGTACTGGTACGTACCGGGCGTCATGAACGTCACCTTATGGGTCGTGCCGTTCCCGGTCAATGTACCACTGCTGGTGAAGCTGGGGGACCCGTCCGAGCGCACCGTGTGCGACGTGCTCCCGGTGTTGGTCAAGGTCCAGGTGACCGTCGTCCCGGCCGCGACGGTGTCGATGGCCGGGTTCTGAGTCCCGTTGTTGCCGCTCTGGAAGAAGATGTTCCCGATTGTGACGGTGCCAGGGTTACCACCGCCGCCGCCACCGCCGTCGCCCCCGCCGCTGGGCGAATTGTTGTCCGAGCAACCGAGCATGGCGACCAGCCCGACCGCCAGGGACCAGCTAAGCATGGATCGCATATCGTTCTCCTCGCCGCGACAATATGGCCCACCGCGGCCTCTCGAGTGACACAGACTTGGGCGTCAACCTTATTTGTTATCACAGATCCGGTCAAGAGGTCTGTGATAACAACTGTTGGCAGAGAGCGCGCGCCCGGGTAGCTTAGCGTCGTTCCCCGGTCCGCAGTCCGCTCACCCCCACACACCGAGCCATGCGCCGTCTTCGCCAAAGCATCAAGCAGCGGAAGCCCTTCGAGAGCCTGGAACAGGAGGTCTTCCTGGAGGTGCTGCGAACCGGAAACGCCCTCATCGGGGACCTGGTCGACCTGCTGCGTCCCCACGAGTTGACCCAGCCGCAGTACAACGTGCTGCGCATCCTCCGGGGCGCCGGCCCCACCGGACTCCCCACCGGAGAAGTCGGCGAGCGGATGGTGGTGAGCCGGGAGCCCGACGTCACCCGCCTGCTCATCCGCATGGAGGGACAGGGCCTGATCCGGCGAGAGCGGCGCGCCGACAACCGGCGGTTCGTGACCGCGCGGATCACCCGTGACGGTCTCAGGCTCCTCAAGGCGCTGGATGAGCCCATCCGGCAGATGCACGCCCGCCAGCTCCGGCACATGACCCGGCGCGAGCTCGACCTGCTGGCCAGCCTGCTGGAGCGCGCGCGGCACGAGGACGCCACCTGAAAGATCACTGACAGGACTCGACTGGCACCCCACACTCCGGCATCTTGAGAGGATGCCCACCCCCCACCTGATCGGCAGACTCCAGAAAGACACTTCAGGGGAGATCAAGAGCCGCCCGGGCCGATCGCGCCAATTGCCGGACGACCTGCTGCGCCAGGCCTCGCGCCGGCTGGGGATCATGGCGCTGATCGCGGCGGCGCTGTGGATCCTCGCGCCCACGTTCGGGCATCTCGCCTTCCGAGCCACCAACCCCGGCAACCCCGACTGGGCTCGTCTGCACGTCAACGACGCAGTCGCGGCCGCCGGGTGCGCAGTCTCCCTCGGCTTGTACTTCTACCTCCGCGCCCGCGAGTGGGACCCCAGGTTCGTCATTACCCTCAGCCTCTGGTATCTGGTCATTTCGGGGTTCGGCATCGGGGTGGTCATGCACTCGACGCCGATGGTCCGGGGGACCCTGGATGTGCAGCCGACGATCACCTGGATCGGCCCGGTCATGCTGATTTTCGCGGCGATCGTCCCGGTCCCGCCGTGGAAGATGCTGATTGCGGGGTTCCTGGCCGCCTCCATGGATCCCTTGGGCATGGTGATCTGGAAAGCCGCGGGACGGTTCGAGTACGGCCCGTTGAGCAACGTGCTGGTGATGCACTATGCCAACTATCTGCTGCTCGGCGTCGCCGTGGCGATCTCCCACGTGGTCATCCGGCTGGGGCAGCAGGTAGCCAAGGAGCGCGAGCTGGGGAGCTATCATCTGGGCGAGCTGCTCGGGCGCGGCGGCATGGGAGAGGTGTACCGCGCGACTCACCGCATGCTGGCGCGCCCGGCGGCGATCAAGCTGATCCGCGCCGAGGTGCTCGCGGACGGCGACCGGGAGACGGGCCAGCTGGCCACCGCCCGGTTCCGCCGCGAGGCCCAGGCGGCCGCGAAC
This sequence comes from Gemmatimonadales bacterium, assembly GCA_036265815.1. Classification (NCBI taxonomy): domain Bacteria; kingdom Pseudomonadati; phylum Gemmatimonadota; class Gemmatimonadia; order Gemmatimonadales; species Gemmatimonadales bacterium. The sequence goes on along the minus strand of DATAOI010000044.1, from coordinate 228,283 downwards.
CTGCGGTCGCCGCACACGGTCGAGCTCTACGACTTCGGGGTGACCCAGGACGAGCGGCTCTACTTCGTGATGGAGTTCCTGGAGGGGATGGACCTCGAGTCGCTGGTGAGTCAGCACGGTCCGGTGCCGGACCGGCGCGTCGTCCACATCCTGCGCCAGGTCTGCGAGTCGCTGGCGGAGGCTCACGCCGGCGGCCTGGTGCACCGGGACATCAAGCCCGCCAACATTCACCTCGGCCGAGTCGGGCTGCGCTACGACTTCGTCAAGGTGCTCGACTTCGGACTGGTCAAGTCGGTCGCAGGCGGCAGCGACGACCACTCCCTGGCCACCACCGGCGGGCACACGCCGGGCACGCCGGCGTACATGGCGCCGGAGATGGCGCTGGGCGAGTCGGTCGACGGGCGTGCCGACATCTACGCGCTGGGGTGTGTCGCCTACTACCTGCTCACCGGGCAGCGCGTCTTCGAGGCCGACACCGCCTTTCAACTGATCGCGAAGCACATGCAGCAGGAGCCGGTGCCCCCATCGCGACGAAGCGGAGTCTCGGTGGAGCCGCCGCTGGAGCGGCTGGTGCTCGCCTGCCTGGCCAAATCGCGGGAGGCACGCCCGCAGAGTGCCGGGGAGCTCGAGCGGATGCTCGGCGAGCTGGGGATGCCAGCCTGGACCGAGGAGGAGGCGAGGCAGTGGTGGGCCGGCGTGCAGCAACCGCTCCAGCACCAGGCGCAGGCCTGACATGCACGAGCACGTGACCCTGCTGCGTCCCGGCCCGCGCTCCGCCGACGGCCGCGGCCTTTCCTCGGGGCTCCCGGCGGACCTGCTGGACCAGGTCCGCGGACGGGTGCGGCTGCTGGCCGGATTCGTCTTCGTCGCCTCCAGTCTCGATCCGCTGCTCTTTCTGATCAGCGGGGCCGTGGGCCTCCTTCGGGGCGACACGCCTCCCCCCGAGTTCCTGGCGACGATCCCGTTTCGGCTGGTCGATGTGGCCATGGCCTCCGCCTCGGCCGGGCTCTGGTGGGTGGCGCGGAGCCGCCAGGTGTCCCCCTCCAGGCTCTACACGCTCGGCCTGGCGTACGAGATCACCATCTGCTTCACCCTCGCGCTCACTACCTACTGGCAGTTCTATCTGGGCAAGGGCGTCGTCGCCGGCCTCACCTGGGTGCCCGCGGTGGTGATCCTGTTTCCGCTGATCATCCCCGGCCCGCCGCGCCGCATGCTGATCGGCGCCATCCTCGCGGCCGCCATGGCACCGCTGGCGCTGCTGGTGCTCGATCTGTGGGGCAAGGTCCCGACCGATCCGGATGGCTATCTGCAGGCGGTGATCAGCTCCGGCTTCGCGGTCGGATTCGCCTTCATGGGCGCACGGGTGGTCTATCGGCTGGGACGCGAGGTGGCGGCCGCCCGCGAGCTGGGCAGCTACCGTCTGGAAGAGCAGCTGGGACAGGGTGGCATGGGCGAGGTGTGGCGGGCGCGCCATCGCATGCTGGCCCGACCCGCGGCCATCAAGCTGATCCGGCCCACGCTCACCCAGGACGGACGCGCCGGCGCATCGGACGAGGCCCGGCATCGCTTCGAGCGCGAAGCCCAGGCGATCGCCCGGCTGCGCTCGCCGCACACGGTGAATCTCTTCGACTTCGGCGTCGCGGACGATGGCGCCTTCTATTACGCGATGGAGCTGCTCGACGGCCTCGATGCCGATACGCTGGTGCGCCGCTTCGGGCCGCTGCCGGCCGAGCGTGTGGTGTACCTGTTGCGCCAGATCTGCCACTCGCTCTCGGAGGCGGACTCGTGCGGCCTGGTCCACCGCGACATCAAGCCGGCCAACATCTTCATCTGCCGCTACGGGGAGGACCACGACTTCGTGAAGGTCCTGGATTTCGGGCTGGTGAAAACGCTGGGGGATCTCTCGGAGCCCGCAGCGGCGCCGGGGCTCACCCGGGAGAATTTCGTTCACGGGACGCCGGCGTTCATCGCCCCGGAGCAGGCGCTCGGCGCCGGCGATCTCGATGGCCGAGTCGACGTCTACGCGACGGGATGCGTAGCCTACTGGCTGCTGACGGGACAGCTCGTCTTCACCGCCGACACGCCGATGGGACTGGTCCTTCACCATGCCCACACGGCGCCGGCTCCGCCTTCCTCGCGGGTGGAGCTGCCGATTCCGGCGTCGCTCGACCGCCTGGTGCTGGACTGCCTGGCAAAGGAGCGCTCGGAGCGGCCGCAGTCGGCCAAGGAGCTGCTGCGGAGGCTCGACCTGATCGAAGTCCCCGGCCCATGGACGGAGGAACGGGCCGGAAGTTGGTGGGCCACCCACGAGCCGAGCCCGGCGCCGCCTTAGATCAGGTCCGCACCGCCAGCACCGGAGACGAAGCGGCGGCCGGTACCGGCAGCGGCGCCGTCATATGCGCCTCCCACCACTCCCGCGCTCGCGGCTGATCCCAGGCCTCCTCCAGCTCCACCTGCTCGAGCTCGGCCACGATCTCGTCGGCCGTCGAGGGCCGACGGGCCGGATCCTTCTCCAGGCAGCGCAGGATCAGCCGCTCGAGGGCCGCCGGGACCGGGTGTCCGCTCCGCTGGCTGGGCGGCACCGGCTCGGCCTGGATGTGCTGAATCAGCATGCGGAGCGCGCTCTCCGCCTCGAAGACGAGGTGCCCCGTGAGCAGCCAGTAGCCCACGCAGCCGAGCGCGTAGAGGTCGGCGCGCCGGTCCACCCGGTCGCCGCTCGCCATCTCGGGGGCCATGTACGCGGGTGTGCCGGTGGTGAGCTCGGTCCTGGCCTTGATGGTGTCCATGATCGACTCGTCCTGGTCGAACGTCACCAGACCGAAGTCGAGCACCTTCACGAAGTCGTATTCCCGTCCCAGGCGGCACAGAAAGATGTTGGCCGGCTTCACGTCCCGGTGGATCATGCCGCGCTCGTGGGCCTCGGCCAGCGAATGGCAGAGCTGGCGGAGCACCGTGGTGACCCGCTCGGGGGGAATGGGGCCGTGCCGCCGCACCAGCGTCTCCAGGTCGAGTCCGTCCAGCAGCTCCATGACGAAGTAGAAGGTGCCGGCCCGGGTCTCGCCGAAGTCGTAGAGCCGAATCGTATGGGGCGACTGGAGAAACGACGCGGCCTCGGCCTCTCGCCGGAAGCGTTGAACGATGGCGGCCGCGCCGTCTTTGCCGGGAGTGCCCAGGATCTCCGGCTTGATCAACTTGATCGCCGCGGGGCGGGCCAGCATCCGGTGGGTGGCCCGCCAGACCTCTCCCATGCCGCCCCGGCCGATGAGCTCCACCAGCCGATAGCTCCCCAGCTCCCGCGCGCGCCGCACTTGCCGTCCGAGGTGCACCATGATCTTGGACGGAATGACGGCGATGAGGGCGCAGACGTAGTTCGGCAGGTAGTTCCACACAATGATCGTGAGGCTGGGCACCGTCAGCCCGCGCCAGTGGGCGATGAGGATCCCGAGGGGATCCATCGACGCCGCGATCATCGACGCGATCAGCGTCTTCCGCGGGGTGTTGGGCACGATCATGGGAAACAGCAGGACCAGCACGCAGATCCAGGAGAGCCGCCCGGCGAGCACCCGGTGTGGCTGCCACTGGTTGACCACGCCGATCCCGAACGCCAGGAGGACCTCGTATGCCAGCGCGAGATCGAGTGCCACACGCGGCCTGCAGGTCAGCCTTCGAGTGTACCAGCAGAGCCAGAGCGAAGCAGTGATGCTCAGGATCGCGACCACATCGGCCGGCCGACTCCAGGGGATCAGGTCCCGCATCTCCAGCTGGAGCCGCGGGGCTACGACATCGTTCATCACGATGCCGATGGCGAAGAGGCCCGCCCACACGGTCGCCAGGAGCCCCAGCCGGTGGGTGGCCTCGCGGAGCAGGTCGTCCGGCAGCTCCTCGACGCGCTCCGCCGCCGCCCGCGACGCGGGAGTGCTCGTGACCTGAGTCTCCAGCAGCTCCGAAGGGGTCATGCCGGGGCTCTCCGGTGTGGCGTAAATCTCTCTTTGAGCACAGTTTAGTTGTCAAACGCTAACACAAAGACCAGGGCCGTCAATGCGCCGCGGGACGGCTCTGAAACCGGCGCGGAGAGCTTCCAATGAATGTCAGCCGGACGACCGGCACACTGAACCGCCTGGCGGAGAGCCCGATCGCTCGGGTGATCGCTTATTACATCGTACTGTTCGCCGGGACGGCCGTGTTCGTCGAGCTGGTTCCCGGTGCGGAATACCTGGTGAGCGGGGGGGTGCAGCAGAGCGTTGCGGAGGTCGATGCGGGGGTGAGGGGCATGGTGACGGGCGGAGGACAGGTGCCGGTCATCAGCGGACCGAGCGGGTTCCCGATCTCGGAAGTCTTCGCCATGGCGTCCGCATTCGCCCTGATGCTTCCGGTGACCTGGATCTACATCATGACCCGCCGGCGGAAGGGCTTCCGCCAGTCGGTGGTGCAGACCCTGGTCATTTTGCCGGTGGTGGTGGCGGGGGTGGTGTTCCTGGTGAAGAACAGCCTGGCGCTGGCGTTCAGCCTGGGCGGCATCGTGGCCGCCGTGAGCTTCCGGAACACGCTCAGGGATACCAAGGACGCGGTCTACATCTTCCTGGCCACCGGCGTCGGACTCGCGGCCGGAATCCAATCGGTCCCCTTCGCCGCCGCGCTCTCGATCACCTTCAACATCGTGATCCTGCTGCTCTGGTGGACCGATTTCGGCCGCGCGCCGGCCCACTTGCAGGGCCCGCCGGCGCAGCGCAGGCTGCAGCGCGCGCTGGCGATGGCCAACCGCACCAGCGCGTTCGTGGCCCAGGTCGACGAGCAGATCCTCAAGTCGCTCACTCCCGAGCAGCTGGACGCCCTGGCCGAGCGAACCAAGCGTCGCCGCGCCCGATCGGCGGACGGAGCGGACGTGCTCGAGCCCGTCAAGCGACCGGTGGAGTTCCGCCGGCTCGAGCTCAAGGTGCTGGGTCCGGTCGATCCCGCCCGGCGTGCCGCCGAGTCGGTGCTGGAGAGCTCCGCCAAGCGCTGGGAGTTCGTGCGCGCGGCCCCGGCGCCGGGTGGGGGGGAGATACTGGAGTACAAGGTGCGTCTCAAGAAGAGCATCTCGTCCGACGCGCTGCTGCAGAGTCTCCGGACCGGCGCCGCCCCGCACGTCACCAGCGTCCAGCTCGGCTGATCGATTCATGAGCGAGCTGGTGGACGTTCTCCGAAGCGCGCTGCGCGACCGGTATGCGGTGGAGCGGGAGGTCGGCCGCGGCGGGATGGCCATCGTCTTCCTGGCCCGCGACCGCAAGCTGGGCCGCCAGGTCGCCATCAAGGTCCTGAGCCCGGACGTCGCCACGTCGGTTGCCACCGAGCGTTTCCTCCGCGAGGTCCGCATCACCGCCCAACTGCAGCACCCCAACATCCTGCCGCTCATCGACTCGGGCGAGGCCGCCGGCCTGCTCTACTCGGTGATGCCGTTCGTCGAAGGCGAGACGCTCCGGGAGCGGCTCCTGGCCGAGCAGCTCCCGGTCTCGGAGGCGCTCTATCTCGCGCGGGAGGTGACGGAGGCGCTGGACTATGCCCACCGCCGCGGCATCATCCATCGGGACGTGAAGCCGGAGAACATCCTGCTCTCCAACGGCCACGCCGTGATGTCCGATTTCGGCATCGCCCGCGCGATCGGGCTCGCCGGAGGGAACACGCTCACGGCGCGGGGCCTGCCGATCGGAACCGCGTCGTACATGAGCCCGGAGCAGGCGCTCGGCGCCACCACCGGCGATGCCCGGAGCGATATCTACAGCACCGGCTGCGTGCTCTACGAGATGCTCACCGGCCAGATGGCCTTCGGCGGTGCCAACCTCAAAGAGGTGTTGTCCAAACAGGCGTCCGCCGCGCCCAGGCCGGTGACCCAGCTCCGGCCCGAGGTCCCACCGGCGGTCGTGAACGTCGTGTCCCGAGCCCTGGCCAAGCGAGTCGAGGAGCGCTATCAGACCGCCGGTGAGCTCGCGGCCGACTTGCGCACCGCCATGGGAGAGCCGCTCCGGCTGCTCACCCCACCCGACGAGGTGCAGCCACTCTGGGATGCGCTGCCCGGGACAGAGGCTTCGACGGCCCCTGCCTGGGGCCGGTGGCTGGTGGCAGCCGCGCTGATCGCCCTGCTGGTACTCGCGGTCCTCCGCCTCTGGCCCGCCCTGGCCAACGGGCTGTCCCGCTGACCCTCATGCCTCGGCTTCCCGAGTTCCGCTGCGACCTGCCGACGGCCGAGTTGTTCGCCAGATTGGTGACCGGCCCGCTGCCCCACGGGCTGATCGTGCGGAAGACCGAATGGAGTCTCTACCGCGACGTGTACCTGGACACTCCCGACAACCAGCTTGCTCGCCGCGGGATCTCCTGCCGGATCCGCTCCGGCGGTGACGACCGGCGCAGCATCGCCCTGGGCATCGGGCAGCCCGACGTTCCGGTGTCCGCGCCAGGCGAGCTGCTCGAGGCGGAGGTTCGCGGTGACGATATCCCCGCCATTCTGAGCGGCGACAGCGAGCCGGCCTCTCGTCTCCGGGAGGTGGTCGATCCGGCGCGGCTCGAGTCCCGGCTGGAGCTGGGGATCGAGCGGGTGATCCGCACCGGCTCCCGCGCCTGGCGTCTGCCGGGGCGTTTCGGGTTCCTCTACGACCGGGTGACCGTGCGGAAGGGACGACTCACCCGCGAGTTCCGTGAGCTCAAGGTCCGGCGGCTCTCCCCCGGCGGCCCCAGCCTGGAGCAGGTGGCTCGCGAGCTCGAGCGGGTGGAAGGGCTCCGGCCGATCCTGCAGACCAAGCTGGCACGCGCACGGGGCCTGCTCCGCCAGATGGATCGTGAGACCGTGATCCGCGACCTGGACTCGGGCCGCTCAGTCGCGCTGATCGTGCTCGACGAGGGTCGGGTCGCGCTGGTGCGCGAGGGCGATGGTGAGCGGCTTCCCACCAGCGACGGCGCGGGCGAGCAGGCGGTTCGCCATGGCCTGGCCGAATGGTTCGGAACTCAGGTGGGTGAGATCAGCTCGCTCGGCGTCGTCCCGCCCTCGCTCGACCGGCCGAGCGTCGAGGTGTGGCTGGTGCGCCGCCTCCGCCGGGGGGCGAGGCCGGCGCGGGGAGAGACTCTCGAGTGGGTCCCAGTGGCCGATCTGGCTCAACGGGTGCGGACGTCCATGCTCCGTCATCCCGCGACGCTCGCGGCGCTGGCCGTCGCCGGCCGCTCGGCGCTGTTCCCGGAGTGGGACGCCGCCGATGGCGTCCAGGAGTCGCCCCCGGCGGAGGCGGAGCCGGCGCCGGACTCCAGGGATCTGCTCGACCCCCACCGGAGCCTCCTCGAATTCGACGCCCGGGTTCTGGCGCTCGCCGAGGATGTGCGCACTCCGCTGCTGGAGCGGCTGCGCTACCTCTCGATCCTGAGTGCGAACCTGGATGAGTTCTACATGGGAATCGGGCGCGAGGTGGACGCGGCCCGGGTAGCGGACCTGCTCCGCCGCCAGCAGCAGTGCATCGCGGATTGCCTCGCCCGGCTTGCCGGAGAGGGCTACCGGATCCGGCAGTTGGCCGACCTGGACGCGGGCGACCGGGAATCGCTCCGGCAGCGGTTCCGCCAGGACGTCTTCCCCATCCTCACGCCTCGCGCCATCACCGTCAGTCCGGGGCATCCGTTCCCGATCATTCCCGCGCTCACCCTCTCGCTCGCGATCATCCTCCAGGGCCAGGGGACCGGCCCGACCCATTTCGCCTACCTGAAGCTTCCCGCGGCACTGCCCCGGTTCCTGGCGCTGTCCACCGGGCGCGATCTGGTGCAGGTGGAGGAGATCGTCCGGGCCAATCTCTCGTTGCTGTATCCCGGCCGGATCGTGGAGGAGTCCGCGCTTTTCCGGGTGACCCGGAAGGGCGACTTCGGCCTGGATGAAGTCGGCGCCGGCGATCTGCTCCAGGCCATCGAGGAGGACCTCGCGCAGCGGGCGCTCAATCCGGTGGTGCGGCTGGAGATCCAGCGGGGCGCGTCGACCATGTTGCGGGAGATGCTGGCGCAGGAGCTCCGTTTCGAGGGGGGTCATGGCGCGGCGCCGCTCGGCGGGCTCGTGGTTCACGAGCTCGACGGGTTCATGGCGCCGGGCGACCTCCGCCAGCTCGCGGCACTGCCGGTGGCCGGCGGAAGCTTTCCTTCATTCGTGCCCGGCGATCCGCTGCGCTCCGAGGCCTCACTCTGGGGCCGGCTCCGCGAGCGCGACCTCCTGGTCCATCACCCCTACGAGGACTTCTCCGCCACCGTGCTTCGCGTCCTGGAGCAGGCCGCCGGGGACCCGGCGGTCCTGGCATTGAAGGTCACGCTCTATCGCGCGGGTGAGCGGTCGCCGGTGGTGGACGCGCTGGTGAGGGCGGCCCAGGCGGGCAAGGAAGTGGCGGTCTTCATCGAGCTCAAGGCGAGCTTCGAGGAGGCCCGCAACATCGGCTGGGTGAAACAGCTGGAGCAGGCCGGTGCGCAGGTGGTGTACGGTCTGGTGGGGCTCAAGAATCACGCGAAGGTGGCCCTCGTCGTCCGCCGGGAGGAGGACGGGATCCGGCGCTACGTCCACGTGGGCACCGGCAACTACAACCCGGCAACCGCCCGGGTCTACACCGACCTGGGGCTGCTGTCGGCCGACCCCGCGATGGCCGACGATCTCAATGATTTCTTCAATCAGCTCACCGGCACTTCCCGCGCGCCGACCGCACCGCTCCGCCGGCTCCTGGTGGCGCCGCAGCACCTGCTGCCGGGCCTGCTGGAGCGGATCACCCGTGAGGTGGGGCATGCCCGGAGCGGGAGCGGCGGGCGGATTCGGGCCAAGCTCAACGGCCTCGACGATCCCGAGATCATCCGCGCGCTGTATGCCGCCTCGGGGGCCGGGGTAGAGATCGACCTCGTGGTCCGCGGCATCTGCACCCTCAAGCCCGGCGCGCCGGGGCTCTCGGAGCGCATCCGGGTCCGTGCTCTCGTGGGACGGTTTCTCGAGCACGCCCGGATCTATCACTTCGGTAACGGTGGTGCGGACGAGTATCTGATCGGCTCCGCCGACTGGCGGTCCCGGAACCTCCGGCGGCGAGTCGAAGTCGTCACCTCGGTGCTCGACCCGGCCTGCCGGCAACGGCTCGACCGGATCCTGTCCCGCGAGCTGGCCGATCCCTCCGGCTGGGCGCTCGGCTCGGACGGGACATATCACCAACAGCAGAGCCTCCCTGTGGGCGACCCCGCCACGGCACAGGGATGGGCGCTCGCTCGAGCGCGGACGCCGGCGGAAGAGGAGACCGTATGGGTCGGGTAATGCGGACGCGAGGCGTGGCAGCGTTCATGGTCATGGCGCCCATCGTCATGACGTGGGCAACGGCGCTGGCCGGCCAGGATGCGGCAGCCGGGGGGCCGGGCTCGTCGGACACGGTGGTGGTCACGCCGAACGCGCGGTATCGCGCGGGCGGGCTTCACACGCTGCTCTTCGGCCGGCACTACCGCGATCTCTGGGCGACGCCGCTCCGGGTGGAAGTGCTCGATCTGGAGCGATTCGGGGGCGGGCTCCATCCCACCAGGCGCGGGGGCGGGAAGCAGACCCGATCGCTCCGCTTCAAGGGCGGCGACGGACGGGAGTACCAGTTCCGCTCCGTGGACAAGGACCCGTCTCCACTCCTCCCGCCGGAGCTCCGCAAGACGCTGGCGCAACGGATCTTTCAGGATCAGATCAGCGCCGGCCACCCGGCCGCGCCGCTGGTGGTGAGTCCGATCCTCGACGCGGCAGGCGTGCTCCATTCCGAGCCCAGGCTGGTCCTCCTTCCCGATGACCCGGCGCTGGGCGAGTTCCGGCCGGAGTTCGCCCGGATGCTGGGGATGATCGAGGAGCGGCAGACCGGTGAGAAGGACGACGAGCCGGGCTTCGCGGGAGCGTCGAAGATCGTGAGCACCGAGGAGTTCTTCCACCGGCTGGAGAACGATCAGGACGAGCGAGTCGACCAGCGGGCCTATCTCCAGGCCAGGCTGGTCGATCTCTTCGTGGGCGACTGGGACCGGCACCAGGACCAGTGGCGCTGGGCCCGGCTGGGCCACGGGGGCAGTCTGCCGTGGACCCCGATTCCCCGCGACCGGGACCAGGCGTTCGCCAAGTTCGATGGCCTGCTGCTGAGTCTGGCCCGGCTCTCCTACCCGCAGCTGGTGGAGTTCTCGCCCACCTACCCCAGCATGGTCGGGCTCTCGTGGAACGCGAGAGCGGTCGATCGCCGCCTGCTCACCGGCCTCGAATGGCCGGCGTGGGACTCGATCGCCGCCGGGCTGCAGAGCCGGCTCACCGACCCCGTGATCGATCAGGCCGTCGAGCGGCTGCCGCCGGAGCTCCGCGCCAAGAATCAGCAATGGCTGGCGGGGGCCCTCAAGAGCAGGCGGGACCGGCTGCGCGATGCGGCGCACCGATTCTACCGACTGCTGGCGTCCGACGTGGAGGTGCATGGGAGCGACAAGGCGGAGCGAGTGGAGGTGACCCATCCGGCTGACGGGGTCCTGGACGTGAACGTGTACGCCGCCAAGGACCAGGGTGGCGCTCCGCTCTATCACCGCCGCTTCAACCGGGCCGACACCAAGGAGGTCCGCCTCTATCTGCAAGGCGGAGACGACACCGTGCTGATCGGCGGTGCGGCGGGGGGAGCGCCGCTCCTCAGAGTGATGGGCGGCGGCGGCGATGACCGGGTCGTCGACTCCTCCCGCGCCGGGCGCACCCGGTTCTACGACTCGCGGGGCGCAAACCAAGTGGCCGGGAGCCGCCACGTGCCGCTCGACCGGCGGCCCTACCGCGACTTCGAGCTCAGCGACTCGACACCGTATCCGCCGAGGGACTGGGGCGGCTTCTGGCGGTTCAGGCCCTGGGTGAGCTCGGGACCCGAGGTGGGCTTCTTCTTCGGCGGCGGACTGGTCCGCTACGACTTCGGCTTCCGCAAGAGTCCCTACCGCTCCAAGATCGGCGCGCGGGTGGGCTACGCCACCGGCGCGCAGGCGTTCCGCGCCGAGCTCAACGGCGAGTTCCGCCGGGTGAACTCGCGGGTGCGCAGCAACCTGTTCCTCCGGGCCTCAGGGATCGAGGTGGTCCGCTTCTTCGGATTCGGGAACGAGACGCCGCGAGTCGGTGCCGACTCATTCTACCGCATCCCGCAGCAGCAGTACCTGGTCGAGCCGTCGGTCAGCTTCCCGGTGGGCAGTCAGGGGACATTCACCGTCGGACCGCGGCTCAAGTACGTCCACACCGAGCTGGGGAGCGGCCGGTTCATCAGTCTGCTTCAACCGTACGGCGTCGGTAGGTTCGGAGAGCTCGGTGCCGCGGCGGGGCTGGAGTGGGACAGCCGGGACCGCGACGCCGCTGCCACGCGCGGGGTCCAGGTCGCGGCCGGCGGCAGCATCTATCCCGCCATCTGGGACGTGGAGGAGACGTTCGGCGAGGTGCACGGCGAGGTGGGGACCTACCTCACGCCGCACACCAGCTTCGGCCCGACGCTGGCGCTGCGCGCGGGAGGCAAGAAGGTCTGGGGCACCTTTCCGTTCTTCGAGTCGGCCTTCGTGGGCGGGGCCGCGACGGTGCGGGGGCTGCGGGAGCAGCGCTACGCGGGTGACGCGGCGCTGTACGGCAATGCGGAGCTGCGGCTCCGGCTGGCCCGCTTCTTCTTCGTGCTTCCCGGCGACTTCGGCGTCTTCGGCCTGGCCGATGTGGGGCGGGTCTATCTCGAGGGCGAGTCGTCGGACACCTGGCACAGCGGAGTGGGAGGAGGTCTCTGGTTCGCCTTTCTGGATCCGGCCAACACCATCACCGTCGCGGTGGCCCGGGGCGACGATCGCACCGCGCTCTACCTGAGAGCGGGGTTCGGCTACTGACCCGGATGGCAGCAACGATGCGCGCCTGGCGCGGGATTCTGGCTCGATGGGCGGTCTGCGCGCTGGTCATCGCCCCGCGTCCGGTGGCCGAGCCGACCCTCGCGCACTACCGCTTCGACGAGCCGCCCGCGTGGCGGGTCGACCTGCCGCGCGAGCTGGCAGAGATCTCCGGGCTCGCGTTCAGTCCCGATGGCCGTCTCTTCGCGCACGGTGACGAGAGAGGCGTCATCTGGCAGCTGGATCCCCGGACCGGGAAGATCCTCAAGCGCTTCGGCCTGGCCTCCGGACCCGGCATCCCGCCGTACATGGGAAAGCGGCCCAAGCCCGGGGTGGTGACGGGGGACTTCGAGGACATTCAGATCGTCGGCGAGCGATTCTTCCTGCTCTCGAGCAACGGGATCCTGCTCGAGTTTCGCGAGGGCAAGGATGGCGAGCTGGTCGCGTTCCGGGCCTTCGATACCGGGCTGGCCCGCGCCTGTGAGCTCGAGGGACTCACCCACGACGCCTCGTCCCGCTCGCTGCTCCTGCTGTGTAAGCATCCGTATCGGGCAGCCTGGCACCGTCAGGTCGTGGTGCTCGCCTGGTCGCTCGAAAGCGGACGACTCGACCCGGCCCCCCGGCTCCTGCTGCCGGAGCGCCGGATCGCGCGGCTGACGGACGTCGATGAGTTTCACGGGTCGGCCATCGCCATAGCACCGGAATCGGGCGACCTGGTCCTGGTGGCTGGGCCGCAGCGGAGGATCATCGAGATCTCGCCGGCCGGCGAGCTGCTCGCGGGGCGCACGCTCAGACCGAGGCTTCACCGGCAGCCGGAGGGCCTGGCGTTCGATGCGGACCGCACCCTGCTGATCAGCGACGAAGCGGCGGGCGGGCGGCCCACGCTGACGGCGTACGCCTACCGGCCATGAGGAGCCTGCTGGCGGTCGTCTCGTCGTTGTGCGTGCTGAGCTGCGCCACCCAGGTACGCCCGGTCGAGCAACCGGTCTCCCCACGCACGCCGCAGAAGCTGGAGACCCGGCTCTTCCTGATCGGCGACGCCGGCAAGCCGGCTCCCGGCGGCGAGCCAGTGCTCGCCGCGCTGGCGCGGGAGATCGCGGTGGATCCCGCCAGGAGCTTCGTGGTCTTCCTGGGCGACAACGTGTACCCCCGCGGCATGGCGCCCACCGGCTCGCCAAGGCGGCGCCAGGACGAGCGGCGGCTGCGCGACCAGCTGGACGTGCTCCTCCGACGGCAGATCCCCGGCATCTTCCTCCCCGGCAACCATGATTGGGCCAAGCACACCAGCGGCGGTGAGGCGTCGATCATCGCGCAGGAGGAGTTCATCCGCGCCCAGGTCGACAGCTTCTCGCGCGCCGCGGGGTATTCCCAGGCATATGCCGACTCGGGGGTCGAGCTCCTTCCCCGACGGGCGTGTCCCGGGCCCGCGGTCCGTGACCTCGGGCGCCACCTCCGGCTCCTGGTGCTGGATACGCAATGGTGGCTGCATCCGCGGCAGCACCCGCGGCCGGGCCAGCGCGAGTGTCCCCGGGCCGGCACCGAGAAGGAGGTGGAGGACTCGATCGCGGCCGCGCTCAATACGGCGGGTGATCGCGACGTGGTGGTCATGGCGCATCACCCGATGCTCAGCGGAGGCGAGCACGGCGGGTTCTTCGACTGGAAGCAGCACCTGTTCCCGCTCACCGCCGTGCGGCGGTGGCTGCTGATTCCCTTTCCGGGTCTCGGATCGCTGGTTCCGCGGAGCCGGGACGCCGGGTATTCGCCGCAGGATCTCTCCAGCATCGTCAACTGCCGGATGCGAGCGAGCTTCGACAGCGCATTCGCGGCACACCGTCCCCTGCTGTTTGCGGCGGGACACGACCATGGCCTGCAGGTCTTTCGAGGCGGAGGCGGGCGCTATTCCGTGGTCAGCGGGGGCGGCGTCTACGGGCACACGGGTCCGGTCACCCGCCGTCCCAGCACCGTGCTGGCGATGCGCGCAAGCGGCTTCATGCGGCTCGACATCGCGGCCGACACCGGGCGGCCGCGCCTGAGCGTCTTTACCGTGGACCGACTGGGTGCGGCGCGCGAGGTGTATGGGCTCTGGCTCGACCGGAAGGCGCAACTGCCGGACTCGGAACCGCTGGGCTGCACCGCCCCACCAGCGTACGGCCCGAGCGGAGAGCGGGCGCTGATGGGACAGGACCCGGGTGTCCCGCCGGCGGGAGCCAGGCCGTAGTCGAGGGCGGCGGTGTCCCGCCGGCCAGTATATTACCTGCACTCCCGACCTGCCCCTGACGGCTGGCAGCCACGCAGGAGTTCCCTCATGACCCGTGTACCGCTCTGGTCCCTCGCATTTCTGCTCGCCACCGCGCCGCGTCTCGCCGGGCAGAGCGCACCCGATGAGCGCTGGCAGGTGACGCTCGACGACGGCCGCTATGTCTGGGATATCCGCCTGGTGAAGCTCGAGGGCGATTCACTGGTGGTCAGGCAGTCGGATAGTCTGCTGGGGGTGCCGGTCGCTCATATCACCGAGGTCCGGCTCATCCGGAAGTCGGAGGTACAGATGGGCGGCGGTGGCGACATGGCGGGCGCGATGAGCGCTCTCATGGGCGGGGACGATGAGGTCTACGACCTCTCGCCGCTCGAGTTCGCCGAGCGGATGCGGACGATTCAGAAGATCCTGCTCAATCACCCGGCCGCGCCATAGCCTCCACGGGAGACCGCATGGCGGAGTGCCCCCGGCGGTGGGCCGTGCCGCTCGTCCTGCTGGTCCTCCTGCTGGGACATCGCGCGGCGGCGCAGGACGGCTCGTCCGCGGACAGCTCGTCCCCCGACTTCCGCTTCCGCCACGCGGGGCCGGCGCTCCGCTGGAACGTGATCGCCCGCGAGCTCATCACCGAGGATCTCCAGACACGCGGCGCAGTGCCGGGCCGAGCGACCTTCTACGCCGGGAACAACAACAGCCGGCTGTACGCGCTGGTGGCCGGCGCGCAGTACGACGCGCTCCGGGCCGAGCGGCCGAGCCGGACCGCCGGCGCGGCGTCCGCCGCCGCGGCCGAGGCGGTGCTCCGGACGGTGTTTCCAGCCGGTCGCGCCGTTCTCACCGCCGACCTGGCGCAGGAACGGGCGCGTCTCCGCCGGGCCGGCACCGGGGCGGCCGCCATCTCCGCGGCCGAGGGCCGCGGCCGCCGTGCCGCGCGCCGCTGGGTTCGTCTGGCGGCCGCCGAGCTCAAGGCAAAGGAGTGGGCCGGCTCGGTGCCTCCGGGCCCCGGGCGCTGGCGGGCGGACAGCCAGCCGCCCGCGCTGGCGATCTCGCTCTCGCTTCGCCCCTGGTTCCTCACCGCGGCCGACCAGCTCCGCCCTCCGCCACCGCCCGGCTACGACACCCCCCCGTTTCGGGCCGCACTGGACGAGGTACGCCAGGTCACCCAGGCACGGACCCGCGAACAGACCAAGGCGACCTGGCGGTGGGCCCGGAACGCCGCCACCCTCTGGAGTGAGATCGCCGGGGACCTGATCCTGCGCCATCATCTGTCCGAGCCCGAGGCCGCCCGCCTCGAGATGTATCTCAACATGACGCTGTCCGACGCCACCATCGCGTGCTGGGACGCCAAGCTCACCTACTGGCTGCTCCGGCCCTCCCAGGCCGACTCGACGATCGACCTCTCGGTGCCGCTGCCTCACTTCCCGTCCTATCCGTCCGCCCATGCCACGCTCTTCACGGCCGGCGCGACCGTGCTAGGACACCTGGTTCCGTCCGCGCGCGCAGCCCTCGACTCCATCGCCCGGGAGGCCACGATATCTCGGCTCTGGGCCGGCGTGCATTATCGTTTCGACAACGAGGCAGGCGCCAAGCTGGGCCGTTCCGTAGGCGAGCTCGCCGCCGCGGCCATCGACCGCGAGACGGAGCCACGTCCATGAGGTCTCTGCTCATTACCGGCACCGATGCCGGCGTCGGAAAGACTCGGATCGCCTGCGCGCTCGCGCGCGCGCTGACCGCCGCGAGCGTGCGGGTAGTCGCCATCAAGCCGGTAGAGACGGGCTGCGCGGCCAAGACCCAGGCGGACGAGGACGGCGCGCGGCTCGCCGCGGCCACCGGACAGGCGGCGCCGCTGGCCGCGCTTCACCGACTCTCCGCCCGGCTGGCTCCGGCGCTCGCCGCGGACTCCGAAGCCGTTGAGATCGATCTCGACGCACTGCTGCTTCGGATCGAGGAGCTGTCCGAGGGATCGGAGGTGCTCCTGCTGGAAGGCGCCGGAGGCCTGCTGTCTCCGATCAGTTGGGAATGGTCGGTGGTCGAGCTCGCCCGCTCGCTCGGCGCCACGGTTCTGGTGGTCGGCAGCGACCGGCTCGGCGTGATCAACCATGCCCTGTTGACGCTGAGCGCACTGGAGCTCGCGGGAGTGACACTGACGGGGGTGGTACTGACCGCGCCTGCCGCGCCGGACCGATCCACCGGTCTCAACGCTCCGGCGATCGCTCGGCTGGCGGGGATCGATCGGGTGATCGCGGAGCCGCAGGCGGCCGACGCACTCGTCTCCTGGCTCGACCTCACCCCGCCGGGCGGCGCTCGAGCCGGGTGATCGCCTCACTCACGGCCGCGCGCGCCTCGGGCCGGCGAATCCCGGGAAGGAGGGCGCGGAGCTGGCTCAGTGCGTCCGCCCGGCCGAGCTGCTCCTCAACTGCCGCGATGGCCCAGCCACGCACCCAGGCCCGTGCATCGTCGATGCTTCCGATCAGCGCAGTCCGCGCGGTGGTGTCGCCCCGCGCGGCAAGCACGGCCAGGGCAGTGGTGGGCAGTGGCTGTGCCCCCGCCAGGCGCGCCACCGCCCGCACCAGACCGGGATCCGGGTGATGCACCACGGCGACGATCGCGGCGTTCTGAATGACGTCACGGTAGGATGAGGTCCCCAGCCCGGCGAGCACGGCCTGCCGGGCCCCGCCGGGCGAGAGCCGCGCCAGCGCCGTGAGGGCCGCGGCGCGCACCGCGTAACTCGGATCGCCGCTCCACGCCGCCCGCGCCAGGGCAAACGCCCGATCTCCACCTACACCAGCCAGCGCGCCGACCGCGGCCTCGCGCACCTGCGCGGAGGTATCACGGGCGGCGTCCGCCAGCGCGGGCAGCGCAACCGCCGCCGGAAAACTCGCGAGGGCCGCGGCCGCCTGCGCCCGGGTGCGGAAGTAGTCCGCACCTCGCGCGGCCCTGGCCAGGGCAACGCCAGCCGCAGTGTCGGCGGTCCGGCGGGAGAGCTGCTCGATAGCCCAGAACCGGCTCCACAAGCGGTCCGTGCGCGCCAGCTGATTGGTCAGCCAGGGGGTGGGCTGGTCGAAGGTGAGACCCTTCACCACGGCATTCTCATCGTCGAAGATCACCATGGTCGGCGCGCCGCGGAGTCCCTCGATCCGAATGGTCTGCTCCTGGCGGTCGATCGTGGTTCGAGCCACGACGTCGCCATTCGCAGTGCCGACCCGGATGGCCACTGGTGCCCGGAACACCTCCGGCGTGGTGAATCGGAAGCCGCTGCTATCCGCCGCCGCGGTGTCCCGCTGAGTCTGCCTGACCGTGAGACTGAGCGCGCCGGCGGCCGAGTCGAATGCGGCGGTCACGGCGAACTCGGGATAGCCCGCCCGATAGATCCATTGCGACCAGAACCACTCGAGGCTCTGACCGGTGGCGTCGAGCACGGCCTGGCGGAGATCGTCGCCGGTGGCGGTGCCATAGGCGTGGCGCGTGAGATACAGATGGATCGCCGCCCAGAACGGCTCGGCCCCCAGCTGCTGCTTCAGCATCTCCAGCACCAGCGCGCCCTTGGGATAGACGTTGTTGGAGTTCCAGCTGGCGAGCGGGGTGCGGCGCCGGGCGTCCCGGGTGATGAACTCTCCATACTCCGCCAGGTAATAGTCCTCCTCCGCCCGTGCCCCCATCTTGGCGCCCCAGTACTGTCCCGGCATGAACTCCGCCATTCCTTCGTTGAGCCAGTAGTTGGCCCAGTTCTCGGCGGTGACCAGATTGCCGAACCACTGGTGCGCCAGCTCGTGGGGGATCAGCGACTGGAGGTACCAGGGCCGATCCTGGTACGCCCGCGCATCAGGCAGCCAGTCCACCAGGGTAGTGGCGCCGACGTTCTCCATGCCGCCGATGAAGTCGGCCACGGTGGTCTGGGCGTATCTGGGCCAGGGGAAGGGCACGCCGGTGAGGCGGCTGAAGGTCTCCATCATGTCTGGCGTCACCCCGAAGACCTGGCGCGCGCGGGTGCTGTCCTCCCGGTAGACGTAGTACTCGACCGGACGGCCCCGCCAGCGATCCGTGATCTTGGCCAGTGGGGCCGCCACCAGTGAGATGAGATAGGTCGAAGCCGGCTGCTCCTGCTGCCAATGCACGGTATGCATGCCGCCGGGCGCGGGGCGGTCGCGCACCAGCCGACCATTGGAGACGACGGTGAGACGCCTGGGAACCGTGGCCAGAAGCTCCCAGGTCTCCTTGTCGTTTGGCGCTCCCCAGGTCGGAATCCATCGCGGGTTTCCGTCGGTGCCGCCCCCGCTGTAGACCTGCTCCGGGCGGTGGTCCAGCCCCGGCTCCTGCTTGAAGAAGTAGAGTCCCCGTCCCTGCTCGATCCGTCCGAGATAGTCGATGGCGAACCGCACGGTGTCCCCGAAGCCCGCCGGCCGTGGGAGCAGAACGGCGAGGGTATCGCCCGGACGCTCGAAGCGAAGCCCCGCCCCGCCCGAGGCGGTGACGGAGCGGACCTCGAGCTGCCGATCCATGTCGAGCCGAACGGTGTCCAGGCCAGGACGCAGGGACACCAGAGTGGTCACCACCCGGCCGGTGAAGCTGGTCGAGTCCCAGTCGAAGTCGCGGACCTCGATCCGCTGGTGCAGCAGATCGAAGTCATGGGAGGGCGTGTACCAGCCGTTGAGCACCCGCTCCTCGTTGGACTGGGCCGCGAGACCCGGCGTGGCGCCGAGGAGTGCCACCAGTAGACATGCTGTGCGGGAAGGCATGGGCGGAAACTAATGCCGGCCCCTCTTCGGGCGCTTGACTTCTGCTTGACTGCTCCAGGCAGAGTTGCCGGGGCTGGAGATATCGGCGGCGGCGGATGGGCCGCCCCGAAAAGAGACCGGAGGTGAGCGCCATGGGAGAGATCTGGATCACCGGCGTGGGTGCCGTGAGTGCCGCGGGAAACGGCACGTCCGCCCTCCGAAGGCTGCTGAGGGAGCAGCGCAGCGCGGTGGCCGCCCTGCCTTTTTCCTATTGGAGTGTGGGGCGGTGTCCCACGCCCACGCGGGTGCGCGCCGCGCGCCTGTTGGATCGAAGCGCCCGCCTCTTCGCCGCCGCGGCCGAGGAAGCGTGGCGGGGTGCCGGCTTCAGCGCCGCGCTACCCGACCCTTCCCGCTGCGATGTGATCGAAGGCAGCTCGCTGGGTGCTCTGGGCGAAGTGCTTCCCCACGAGCGCGACCGCTCGAGCGCGGGATCCAGCCGCCCCTTCGGGCTACGCTTCATGCCTGGCGCCGGCGGGGCCGACTTCGCCGAGTCGCACGGCGTCGAGGGAGCGGTCTTTCACATCTCGGCCGGGAGCGTCTCCTCCGCCATGGCCATCATCGAGGCCGTGGCGCGCCTGGAGACCGGGCGGGCCGATGTGGTCGTGACCGGTGGCGGCGAGTGTCCCCTGGACGAGACCGTGCTGGCGAGCTTCGCGGCGGGTGGCATCCTGACTCCCAGCCGGGAGTTGGGCGGCGTGTGCCGGCCGTTCGATCTGGATCGCGGCGGCACCGTACTCGGAGAGGGGGCCGGAGCCCTGGTACTGGAGCGCGCCGAACATGCCTCCCGCAGAGGCGCCGCGCCGCTGGCCGTGATCCTCGGCACCGGCTGGAGCCGGGAATCCTATCGGATGACCGGGCCGGATCCCACCGGTCGCGGCGTGACCCAGGCCGCGCGACAAGCCGTCGGCGGGCTCTGCAGACGCGAGATCGGATGGATCAAGACTCATGGGGCCGGCACCCGGCTCCACGACGCCGCCGAGTGCGCCGGACTGGCTGCCTTGATGGGCGGGGATTTGCCGGAGATGCCGCTCACCTCTCTCAAGCCCGCGCTGGGTCACTCGCTGGGCGCCAGCGCGGCGGTCGAGTCGGTGGCCGCCGTGCTCGCGCTACAGGACGGGATGGTGCCCCCCACGCTCAACACCCGGCAACCGGATCCGTCGTTGCCGGCATGCACGGTCGCGCTGGAGCCGCTGGTGCCCAGGGCACCCGTGGCGCTGCTGCTGGCGGAGAGCTTCGATGGGAGGTGCGCGGCCTGGACGATGGCGTCGGCGGCCTGAGCTCAGAACAGGTGGAGCTGGGTCACCGGTGCGAAGCTCTGGCGATGGTGGCGGCAGGGCCCCTGGAGGCGGAGCGCCTCCTGGTGCTCCGGGGTGCCGTACCCCACGTTGGTATCCCAGCCGTAGCCGGGATAATGGGTGGCGAGACGCTGCATGAGACAGTCGCGGACCGTCTTGGCCAGGATCGATGCGGCGGCGATCGAGTGGCAGAGCGCGTCCCCATCGATCAGGGCTTCATGCGCGTAGCCGATCTCGGGCAACGGCAGACCATCGATCACGATGCGGTGGGGGCGGGCGTCGAGCGAAGGGCGGCGGAGCAACCGACGGAGGGCCCGCTGCATGGCGAGCGCGGTGGCGACCCGGATGTTGAACCGGTCGATCTCCCGGGCCGATGCCGCACCGACACCGAAGCCGAGGGCCCGGCTCTGGATCCGGACCGCGAGACGGGCGCGAATGCCGGCCGGCAGCAGCTTGCTGTCGCGAATGCCCCGGATGATCCGGCACTCGGGCGCAAAGACGACGGCCGCGGCCACCACCGGCCCGGCCAGTGGGCCGCGGCCCGCTTCATCGACACCAACCAAGAGGATCTGCTCCGCCCAGGCCGCCCGCTCCCGGCGAAGCGACGGGGGCGCCGCCATCGGCTCAGCTCTCGCGCTTTTCCTTGATGCGTGCGGCCTTGCCGCTCAGGGCGCGGAGATAGTACAGCTTGGCCCGGCGGACCTGCCCCCGGCGCACCAGCTCGACCGAGGCGATGGTGGGGCTGTGCAGCGGGAAGAGCCGCTCCACCCCGACCCCGGCAGAAATCTTCCGGACGGTGAAGTTCTCGCTGATGCCGCCACCGCGCTTGGCGATGACCAGCCCCTCGAACGCCTGCAGCCGCTCCTTGTCGCCCTCTCGAACGCGAACCATCACCTTGACGGTGTCTCCCGGGTCGAATGCAGGAATGTCCGTGCGCAAGCCCTCACGGGCCACCTCTGCCAATCGTTCCATCGTCAGATCCTCCGCGCCGTCCGGCGCCTGGTGAATGATTCCCGCCATACTGCCCCTACAATATGTCACCGTCGGCCCCGGCGTACCTGTCCCAGAGGTCGGGCCGCCGCTCGCGGGTGAGGCGTTCCGCCGCGGCCTGCCGCCAGGCCGCGATGCCGGCGTGATCGCCCGAGCGGAGGACCTCGGGCACCGCGAGCCCGCGGAACACCGGCGGCCTGGTGTAGCTCGGCGGGCTCAGGAGCCCGTCGTAGTGCGAATCGGTGCTGGCCGACTCGTGGTCTCCCAGCGCGCCTGGCAGGAGCCGCACCACGGCGTCGAGCACCGAGAGCGCCGCCGACTCGCCGCCGGACAGGACGAAGTCGCCGATGGAGAGCTCGTCGGTGGCCAGCGCGTCCGCTACCCGCTGGTCCACGTCCTTGTAATGTCCCGCCAGGAGCGTCAGCCGCTGACCCAGCGAGAAGCGGACGGCGTCATCGTGCCGGAACGGACGGCCGCGTGCCGAGAGCAGCACGATCGGTCCGGTGGCCCCGAGGCTCTCGACCGCCTCGAAGAACGGCTCCGGCTTGAGCACCATCCCTGCCCCGCCGCCGTAGGCGTAGTCATCCACGGTGCCGTGGCGATCGTGGGTGAAATCGCGGAGCTGGACCAGGTTGAACCGCACCAGCCCAGCGGCGGCCGCGCGCCCCGGGATGCTCGCCTTCACGAAGGGGGCGATGACTTCCGGGAAGAGGGTGACGACGTCGATGGTTAGCAAGGACGGGGGCGGCGGTAAGGGCGGGAAGGACGGAAAGGGCGGGAAGGTCCCCGCCACATCCCCCTTACACGCCGGGATTTAAGCTCACGCACACCTTACCGTCCTTCCCGCCCTTACCGCCTACCGCCCTTCCACCAAGCCCTCCGGCGGCGTCACCACCAGCCGGCGCGCTGGCCGGTCCACCTGCCGCACGAACTCCTTCTTATACGGCAGCAGGAACTCGCGCTTGGGCCCCTGGACCTCGATCATGATGCCGGCCGGCATCTCGTAGACCGCCGTGACCAGCCCCAGGGGCGTCTCGTCGGGCAGCCGGACCGAGAATCCCTCCAGCTCGTGGAGGTACACCTCGTCCCCTTGCGGCGGGGTCAGCTGATCCGCCGGCACTGCCAGGAACAGTCCCCGCCAGGGATCCAGCGCCTCCCGCCCGTCGGCGCCGGCGAATTTGACCAGCCATTCGCGGTGATAGGGCCGGCTCCGCTCGATGGTGACCGGCCCCGCGACCGTCTCGCCGTCGAGTCCCACCAGCCACACCGTTCGTCCCGCCGCGAACACCGTTTCGGGATCGTCGGTGAGCGGGAAGAGGGTGGTATCGCCCTTCAGTCCGTGCGGCTTTCTGAGCCGGCCCACCACCAGGTGGCGGGCATCCGCGGACATCAGACCGTGGTCGGCTTCAGCACCCCGGCCTGCTTGAGCAGCGACTGCACCGTGTCGGACGGGGTGGCCCCCTTGGAGATCCACTGGCGCGCCTTCTCGCCGTCGACCTGGATCTTGTCGGCCGCCGTCTCCCCCTTGGGGTTGTAGGTGCCGATGATCTCGATGAAGCGCCCGTCGCGGGGCGCTTCCTGATCGGCGACGACGATCCGGTACAGCGGGAGCTTCTTGCGGCCGACACGACGCAGCCGAATGCGAGTTGCCATGGCTCTTCCTGGTGGAGACGGGTTAGCCGGGGAAACCGCCGCGCCCGAAGGGCAGCTTCAAGCCGGCGCCCCCGGTCTTCCCCGCGATCTTCATGAACTTCTGCATCTGCTTGAACTGCGACAGCAAGGTGTTGACTTCCTGCACCGTGCGCCCGGCGCCCTTGGCGATCCGGAGCCGCCGCTGCCCGTTGATGACGTCCGGGTTGGACCGCTCCTTGGGCGTCATCGAGAGCACGATGGCCTCGACGTGCTTGAGCTTCTTGTCGTCGATCTTGGCCGCCTGCAGCATGGCCGGATTCATCCCCGGCAACATCCCCAGCACGTTCTTGAGCGGTCCCATCTTCTGCATCTGCCGCATGGCGCCGAGGAAGTCCTCCAGGTCCATCCCCTTCTTGGAGGTGACCTTCTTGGCCAGCCGCTCGGCTTCCTTCTCGTCGACCGTGACCTGGGCCTTCTCCACTAGGGAGAGAATGTCGCCCTGCTGGAGGATCCGTCCGGCCAGCCGGTCGGGATGGAACGGCTCGAGCGCGTCGAGCTTCTCGCCCACGCCGATGTACTTGATCGGTGCGTGCGTGACGCCGTAGATCGAGAGTGCCGCACCGCCGCGGGCATCGCCGTCCATCTTGGTCAGGATGACGCCGGTGATCCCCAGGGCGTCATGGAACCCCTTGGCGATGCGCACCGCGTCCTGGCCGGTCATCCCGTCCGCGACCAGCAGAATCTCGTGGGGCGAGACCGCGGCCTTGAGCCGCTTGAGCTCGTCCATCATCTCGTCGTCGATCTGCAGCCGGCCGGCGGTGTCGACCAGGACGGTCCGGGCCCGGGCTTTCCCCGCTTCGGCGACGCCCTGGCGGACGATCTTGACGACGTCCTGCGACGCGGGATCGCCGTAGACTCCGACCTCGACCTGGCGCCCCAGCGTGTGCAGCTGCTCGATGGCGGCGGGCCGGTACACGTCGGCGGCCACCAGGAACGGCGCCTTCTGCTCCAGCTTGAGCCGCCTGGCGAGCTTGCCCGCGGTGGTGGTCTTGCCCGAGCCCTGCAGTCCGACCAGCAGGATGATCGTGGGCGGCACTGTCGCGTGGGCGATCGGCGCCTGTTTTTCTCCCAGCAGCGCCACCAGCTCGTCGTACACGATCTTGACCAGCTGGTGCCCGGCTCGGACTTCCTTCAGCGCGGTGACACCGACGGCCTTGGCCTGGACCCGCTCGAGAAATTCGCGGGTGAGGTCGAAGCTGACATCGGCCTCGAGAAGGATCCGCCGGATCTCGCGGAGGCCTTCCCTTACCGCGTCTTCGGTCAGAACGCCGCGCCCGGTGAGCTTCTGGAGCGTGGCGTTCAGCTTACTGGAAAGCTCGTCGAACATAAGCCCGTAAGGTTAGTCGGGAGTTCGGGTTTGGGCAAGGAGGACGGTAAGGGCGGGAACGACGGTAAAGGCGGTAAGGTGGTGGCCTGAGCGTGCATTCGATGTGTAGATGTCCTGGCCTGGAGTCAAGATTGTTGTCATGGTCCCGTATGAAAGGCTCAAGGCCTGGCAATCCTGCCATCGACTTGCGCTGTCGGTCTACGCCGCAAGGGACAGGTGGCCGCGTGAGGAGCTATTTGGTCTCACGTCCCAATCGAGAAGAGCTGCCTTTTCAACCGCGGCCAACATCGCGGAGGGCTCCGCCAAGCGGGGCTCACGTGAGTTCCGGCGTTACCTGGACATCTCGATCGGCTCGCTCTCAGAATTATCGTACACCCTCCTCCTCGCCCGCGACCGGACCCTCCTCTCCACTGAGCAGTGGACCGACCTGAACCGGCTGCGCGAAAGCGCCGGCGGGTTGGTGTGGCTCCTCTATCGATCGCTCCGCTGCTAACCCGCCACCCTCCCCGTCCTTACCGCCCTTACCGCCTTTACCGCCCTTCCCGCCGTCTTTCCGTCTTTCCCGTCCTTCCCGCCGCACTAACTTCCCCTCATGGAGAACCCCTCCCCGCCGCCGGTGGCGGACGCCGAGACCAAGCAGCAGCGCCTCGACCAGATGAAGCGGCGGGCCACCGGGCTGCTGGTCGTCATGGCGGTGGTCTTCGCGGTGGCGCGCGCGCTGGAGGCAGCGTACCCCTGGATGGGATACCTGCGCGCCACCGCCGAAGCCGCGATGGTCGGCGGGGTGGCCGATTGGTTTGCCATCACCGCGCTCTTCCGCCATCCGCTCGACATTCCCATTCCCCATACGGCCATCATCCCCCAGCGGAAGGACCGCATCGGTCGGAGCCTGGGGAACTTCGTGCAGAACAACTTCCTCTCCCACGAGGTGCTCGGCGCGAAGCTTCGCGCGGCGCAGTTGAGCCGCCGCGGTGCCGAATGGCTGAGCAGTCCGGAGCATGGCCAGGCCGTAGCCCGGCACGCCGTGGGCGCGCTGCAGGGCGCCAGTGCGGTGGTGCGGGACGAGGACGTGCACGCCTTTCTCGATCGCAGCGTGATCGAGCCGATCCGCCGCCGGCCGATCGCGCCGGTGCTGGCCAAGGGCCTCGAGCTGCTCACGGTCGACGACCGCCACCAGCAGTTGCTCGACCGCATGATCCGCGGCCTGGGTGGGTTGGTGGCGGCCAACGCCGAGCTCATCCGCCAGCGGATTCGGGAGGAGAGCCCCTGGTGGGTGCCCGACTTCATCGACGACCGGGTGCACGACAAGGTGGTCGCCGCGATCGGTCATACGCTGCGCGAGGTGAGCGAAGATTCCCAGCATCCGCTGCGCCACCAGTTCGACGACCTGCTGCTGGATTGGATCGTCCAGCTGCAGGAGTCTCCCGCCGTCCGGGACCGCGCGGAGGCCATCAAGCAGCAGCTCCTCGACAGCCCTACCAGCCGGGACCTGAGCGCCACCCTGTGGGAGGAGCTCAAGCGGGGGATCGAGCGCCAGGTCGATGCGCCCAGCGATGGCGCGCCCGGGGGGCTGGCCCGCGCCCTGAGCGCCCTGGCGCAGGCCGCGCTGGCGGACGAGGCGCTGCTCACGAAGATCGACGGCTGGATCATCGAGGCGGTGCTCCGGGTGGTGGAGCAGCACCGCCACGAGGTGGGCCAGCTCATCGCACAGACGGTGAGCCGGTGGGACCCGGACGAGACCTCCCGCCGGATCGAGCTGCAGATCGGGCGGGACCTGCAGTTCATTCGGATCAACGGGACGTTGGTCGGCGGGCTGGTCGGACTGATCCTCTACAGTATGAGCCGGCTGCTCCAGCGCGGCGGGCTCTGAATTCCCTACCGCCCCACCGTCACCCCGGGAAGCGAGCCCCACCGGCCCCACCGCTCCGGCGCCAGCACGTAGCGCGTCGCCGGCCAGCCGCTCACACCCAGGCTGTCGAGCTGGGCGCGGTAGCCGGGCCGGCCAGTCCGCCGCAGCGCGGGGCCGCTGCCGCTCAGGAACTTCCCGGCCGATCGCGCGTCATCCCACACCACGTACCACAGCAGGGCCGGACCACCCGGCGCGTCGTAGACCCGGAAACGATCGCCACCCCAGCCGAGCGGCACCACGGTCTGCACGTCGTCCGCGCCATCCAGCGTCGCGATCAGCACGCGGATCTCGTCCTCGCCCAGCACATCCTCATAGATCGACCCGGAGTCCGTCGCGAACGCGACCGGCAGCGGTATGTCCCGCCGTGCGTAGCGCTCCGGATGCAGGATCTGCTCAGTGGAGACCGGCATCCTTGGACCGTAGGGCATCGTGTCACGGTGGCCCCCGACCGTGGCCCACCAGTGCATGAACTCGGCGCCGTCGAGATAGGGGAAAATGAGCGCCTCGCGGACCACCAGCGGGGCCTTGGCGAAGATCGGCATCCGGGCCTGCTGCTGCTGCACCTGGTCGCGATACATCTCCCAGAACTCCGGCTCGCTGGTGACCTCCCGACCTGGTGCCAGCACCTCGATCGACGCCAGCGTGGCCTGGCCCTCGAGAATCGCCTGCGCGGCGGAGAGCCGGTCGTTGTCCCCCGTCGCCTTGAGAATCGAGTCGAGCGGCAGGTACTGCCCCTGCAGCGCGTGCACCATCTCGTGCGCCAGCACCAGGCGGAGCTCGGAACGGTCCGCGCCGGCCACCCCGAACAGCGTGGTGGAGTCGGGATCGTAGTAGCCCGCCACCTGCTCGGTGTAGAGCTCCAGCAGGAGCGCGCGAAGGCTGAGCGTGTCGGGCAGCATGCCGAACAGCCGGTAGGCCGCCTCCATCCCGCGCATGCGGGCCGGGGGCAGCTCGTCGTCGAGCTTGCCGAGCAGGTAGCTCCGGACCTGCTCCCGAGTGCGCATCGCGGACCTCGGTCGGGCCTTGAATCGGAGCCCGGCGGCGCGCTCCACCGGGAGCCGGAGACTGTCGACCAGTCGCGCGAGCGTCGCGTCCTCAGCGGTGTGCCGCGCCTCGCCGCGACAGGAGGCGAGCAGCACGACCATGAGCGCGATGCGGATGGCCTGACGACCCATGCTACAGCCCCAGCGAGTCGGCGTAGGTCGCGAACCAGGCGACGATCGGTCCGCGGGCGTCGAGCAGCACGATCAACACCGCGGCGATGGCCAGCGATACCCCGAACGGGAGATAGCCCTCCGCGTGAAGCTCTTCCTTGGTCTTGAACTCGGGATCTGTGGCCGGCGTGGGTGCCGGGACGGTGGCCGAGGCAGCCGCCCCGGCAACCGACGCCGCGGCAGGTTCGACCGTTGCCGCCGGCAGCGGGTGCCGCTGCCGCACAAGGACCAGGCTCACCCCGTGCAGCACCACGCCGACGCACGCGCCGCCGAAGATGGTGGCGAGCACGCTCTGCCATCCCAGGAAGCCTCCCACCATCGCCATCATGGCGACGTCGCCGCCTCCCATCGCATCTCTGCCCGCGACGAAGCTGCCCACGGCGCCGATCAGGTACAGGAAGCCGGCGCCGAAGATGATTCCCTGCAGGGAATCCACCACCTCGCGTGGCCCGCCGGCGATGCTGAGCAGCAGGGCGAGCGCCATCCCGCCGTAGGTGAACTCGTTGGGGATGATGTATTCCCGTGCGTCGGTCATGGCGATCCCCAGGAGCAGCGTCCCGAACACGGCATCCCGCGCCGTCTCGATCGAGAGCCCGTGCCGCCAGGCGAAGTAGCCCCAGATGAGGGCAGTGGCCAGCTCCACCAGCGGATACTGGATCGAGATCGGCTCGCCGCATATCCGGCAGCGCCCTCGCAAGACCAGCCAGGAGACGACCGGGATGTTCTCGTACCATGAGAGCCCGCGTCCGCACCTGGGGCAGCGCGAGGGTGGGCGCACGACCGACTGCTTCGGCTCCGCGCCCCAGCGGAGGATGCACACATTGAGGAAGCTGCCCAGGGCGGCGCCCAGCAGGGCCGCGTACCCGGTCAGCACGACGCCGGGATCGAGGAGTGACAGCTTAATCGACACGGGTGACCTCGTGCAGAAGGATGCCGGCGGCGACCGCCACGTTGAGCGACTCGGCCCCCGCCGCGAGCGGGACAGCCACCCGGCGATGGGCGGCGGCCTGGAGCCGGGGGCTCACGCCCGCGCCTTCGTTGCCGACCACCAGCGCGAGGCCCGAGTGGCGGGGGGAGTCATCCGGGCGCCGGAGCGGTTCCCCGTCGGCGGCGGCCACCCAGAGCTCGAGGCCGTGCTCCGCGATCCAGGCCAGGAGCTCCTCCGCCGTCGTAGCCACGGCGGCCAGGCGGAACAGCGCGCCCATGCTCCCGCGCAGAACCTTGGGGTTGGCCAGCTCCGCCGTGCCCTTGAGTGCCACCACGCCCGCCGCACCCAAGGCGTGCGCGGTACGAAGCATGGTGCCGACGTTCCCCGGATCCTGCACCGCATCGAGCACCAGCACCACCGACCCCGGCCCGGCCGGCACCTGGTCGAGGCTCCACTGCCTCGGCTCGATCACGGCCACGATTCCCTGCGGCTGCTCGGTATCGCTGAGCTTCTCCAGCTCCGCGGCGTCCACCTCCACCAGGGGGATGCCCCGTCCCGCCAGCGCGGTCTTGAGGGTCTTCCCGCGAGGGGTACCTTCAAGCGCGGGTGAGACAACGGCGCCCCGGACGGGTACCCCCGCGGCGAGCGCCTCCTCCACCAGCCGAACCCCTTCGGCGAGCGCCAGACCGCGGCGCTCGCGGCCCTTGCGGCGGCGGAGATCGCGGATCGTCGTCTGCAGGCTACCCATGGAGGTGCTCACCGCATGAAGATCGCGCTCACCATCGCCGGCTCCGACTCTGGCGGCGGGGCCGGCGTCCAGGCCGACCTCAAGACGTTCCAGCAGTTCGGCGTCTTCGGGACCTCGGTCATCGTGGCGATCACGGCGCAGAACACCCGCGGGATCCGCGCGGTCGAGGCGGTGCCCGTCGCGATGGTGGAGGCGCAGCTCATCGCGCTGGCGGAGGACCTGCCGCCGGCGGCGCTCAAGACCGGGATGCTCGCGGAGGCGGTGCTGGTCCGTCGCGTGGCGCGGGCGGTCCGGGAGAACGGCTGGGGGCCGCTGGTGGTGGATCCGGTCATGATCTCGACCTCCGGCCAGCGCCTGTTGAGCACCGAGGCGGAGGACGTGGTCCGCGAGAGCCTGCTCCCGCTCGCCGCGCTGGTGACCCCCAATCTGGACGAGGCCGCGATCCTCACTGGCCGCGCGGTCCACGACGTGCCCACCATGGAACGCGCCGGCGAGACCCTGCTCCGCTTCGGCGCGCAGGCGGTGCTGGTCAAGGGCGGGCATCTGGCCGGCGAGCAGATCACCGACGTCCTGGTCACCCACTCGGGTATCATCCAGCTCCACCGCCAGCGGCTGGGCACCACCTCGACCCATGGCACCGGCTGCACCCTCTCGGCCGCGATCACGGCGGGGCTCGCGCTGGGACGGCCGCTGGAGATCGCGGTGACCGACGGGCTCGATTTCGTGCACCGCGCGATCGCCGCCGCGCCCGGGCTCGGTGCGGGGCACGGGCCGCTCGACCATACCGTCACAGCTCCGCCACCACCCCCTCGATGACCGCCGCGAGGTCCCCCGCCACCCGCTTGGCGACTTCCATGACCTCCAGGTGGTGGAGCTTCTCGACGGTGGTCCCGGCGGCCGGGTTGGTGATGGCCGACAGCCCCAGGCAGCGAATCCCCCGCGCCCTGGCGGAGATCACCTCCAGCACCGTGGACATCCCCACGGCGTCGGCGCCCAGCCGCTCCAGCATCCGGATCTCCGACGCCGTCTCGTAGCTCGGACCCAGGAGTCCGGCATAGACACCCTCGCCCAGCGGCACCTGGCGCTCCCGTGCCACTCGGCGGGCGATGGCCCGCAACCCCGCATCATACGGGTCCGACATGTCGGGGAAGCGCTCCTCGCCCTCGAGCACCGGACCGAGCAGCGGGTTCCGGAAGGTGAGGTTGATCTGGTCGGCGATCAGCATCACCGTGCCGGAGGCGAAGCCCCGCCGGATTCCGCCGGCGGCGTTCGTCAGGATCAGCGTGGTGATCCCGAGCGAGGCCCAGACCCGAACCGGAAGCACGCAGATTGCCGCCGAGTGGCCCTCGTAGGCGTGAAACCGTCCGCACTGCGCGAGCACCGTCTTCCCCGCGACCGTTCCCACCACCAGCTCGCCCGCGTGGCCGATCACCGTCGGCGGCGGGAAGTGGGGCACCTCTCCATAGGGGATCCGCACGGCGCGCTCCAGGCGCTCCGCGAACGGACCGAGGCCCGAGCCCAGCACGATCGCCACCGAGGGCGCCCGCCCCTCGAGCCGCCGGCGCACGGCGTCCGCCGCCGCCGCGATCATGCCGCCGTACTCGGCCGCCTCGGGTGCGATCACAGGAGAATGCCGGCGATCGTGGCGGAGAGAAAGTTGGCCAGCGTGCCGGCCAGCATCGCCCGGATGCCGAGCCGGGCCAGGTCGCCCTTCCGGTTGGGGGCCAGCGCGCCGATCCCGCCGAGCTGGATGCCGACCGAGCTGAAGTTGGCGAATCCGGCCAGGGCGAAGGAGGCGATGGTGAACGAGCGCGGTTCCAGCACCGGCTTGAGCGGACCGAGCTGCGCGAAGGCGATGAACTCATTCAACACCATGCGGGTGCCGAGCAGGCTTCCGATGGTGCCGCTGTCGTGCCAGGGCACGCCCATCGCCCAGGCGATCGGCCGGAACACCCAGCCGAAGATGGTCTGCAGGTCACCGGGAAACCAGCCGGCCCACTGGTGCACGGCCGCGAAGCCGCCGTTGATCAGCGCCACCAGTGCCACGAACGACACCAGCATCGCGATCACGTTGAGCATCAGCGTGAGGCCCTCGCTGGTGCCCCGCGCGGCGGCGTCCAGCAGGTTCACGTCGGTCTTCGGCAGATCGAGCTTCAGCCGGCCGTAGGTCTCGGGGACCCCGGTCTCCGGCTCGAAGATCTTGGCCATCATGATGGTGCCCGGGGCGGTCATGATCACCGCGGTCAGCAGGTGCCGCGCCTCGATGCCGAACGCGATGTATGCCACCATGATCGAGCCGGAGATGTGGGCCATCCCGGCGGTCATGACGGTCATCAGCTCGGACATGGTCATCTTGGGCAGGAACGGGCGGATGGTGAGCGGCGCCTCGGTCTGTCCCATGAAGATCGACGCGGCCACGTCGAGGCTCTCCGCGCCGCTGGCTCCCATCACCCGGCTCATCACCAGCGCGAAGGCCCGGACGATGATCTGCATGATGCCGAGATAATAGAGAATGGCGAACAGCGAGGAGACGAAGATGATCGCCGGCAGGAGCTGAAACGCGAAGATGACGCCGAGGCTCGAGTGCTGTTTGCCCAGCTCGCCGAAGACGAATTGGGAGCCGATGTAGGAGTAGCTCAGGATCCCGGTCACCAGCGCGCCCAGCCAGCGGAACAGCGCCTGTCCCGCGGGCACCCGCAGCACGAAGATGGCGAACAGCACCTGCAGGCCGAGCCCCCAGGCCACCACCCGCCAGCGGATCGCCCGGCGATCGCGGGACAGCGCGATCCCGATGCCGAGGATCAGGGCGATCCCCAGCAGGCCGGTGAGGCGCCAGAGTGGGGAGGCCGGAGGCGCGGGTTGTCCCGAGGGCGCCGGTACCGGGATCGGCGGTGCCGGCGCTCTCACCTGGGAGTCCGCCTGGGCGGTGATGGGGTGGCTCGGCGGCTCCATCGCCAGGAGCCCGCGCCACGCCAGCCCGGGCAACAGCCACGAGCCCGCGACCGCCGCGGCCAGCAGGAGACCTGCAACGACGATGCCCCGAAGACGTACCCTGCCCCCAGCAACGCGCATCGGCATGCGTGCTACCCTCCGGTCACGATCGCGGGTGATGGCGCGGGATCAGCGAAGAGCGCTCAGCTCGTCCTGGACCTGACTCACCAACGCCTCCCGCATGGGCCACGGGAGGAAACCGTTGGCGAACCCCGCGAGAATGAGTCGGTCGATCTCCTCGCGGGTGAATCCGAGCTCGGTGTGGGCGCGCCAGTATTCGTCGCTGAGGGAGACGCCGCACATGAGCCATCCGTCGGTGCAGAGGGTGACCTCGAGCCCGGCGTCGGCGTAGCCCCGTACCGGGTGCTCGGCCAGGCTGGGCACGGCCCGGGTCTGCACGTTGCTGGTGATGTTGATCTCGATGAGGATCCGCCGGTCGCGAATATAGTCGCGCAGCACCGGGTCCTCGTAGAGCCGGGTGCCGTGCCCGATCCGGTCGGCGTGACAGCGATGCACTGCCTCCGCGATCGACGCCGCCCCCGCCGCCTCGCCCGCGTGCACCGTGATGCCGAGGCAGCCCTCGGCGGCCAGGTCGAACGCCTGCTGGTGCTTCCCCGGCGGCCGGCCGGCCTCGCCCCCGGCCAGGTCGAACGCCACCACGCCGCGATCGCGGTACGCCACCGACAGCTTGGCGATCTCCAGGGAGACAGCCGGGTCGTAATGCCGGAGCGAGCAGTTGATCACCCGGGTGATGACCCCGAAGTCCCGCTCGCCCCGCTCGAGCCCCCGAAGCTCGGCCTCCAGCGCCGCTTCCATGGTCAGCCCCTGCTTCCGGCTGAGCCAGGGGCAGTAGCGCACCTCGAGGTAGCGCACGTTGTCGCCGGCCGCGTCCTCCACCGCCTCGTAGGCCACCCGCTCGATCGCCTCCGGCGTCTGCAGCAGCGGGATGGTCAGCTCGAAGCGGCGGAGATAGTCCTCCAGGCTGGTGGCGTCGGCCACCACCATGAACCGGCGCAGCGCGTCGGGATCGGTGGTGGGCAGGGTGAACCTGGCCGCACGGCCAAGCTCGATCATCGTATCGGGACGAAGGCAGGCGTCCAGGTGGGTGTGCAGCTCGGCCTTGGGCAGACGGCCCAGGAGCTCACGCGTCAGCATCGTCTCCACCGCTACGAGGCGCCCGTGAGACCACCCGGAGGATGGCGCCCTCCATGAGGCCCGAGTCGGGCGCGACCTCGATGGCGCGCGCGTCGGTGACATAGGCCGACCCGGCTGCCAGCCGAAGCTCGAGCGCGGGATCGTGGGCCCGGACGGCTCCGCGGACGGTGGTTCCGGGATCGATCTCGACCGGCGTGGCGTTGACGAAGACACGCATCGGATCGTCTCAGTGCCTGGTGGAGAGGAAGCCGGCCGCGTCCGACACCGCGACCGGCTGCGGCAGCCGGCGAAGGAACGCCGCGAGCGCTTCGACATCGAGATAGCCGTCCCGCTCGGCGGGGATTCCGGCGAGCATGGCGTACCCGCCGGCGTCGCTCGCGGTGGCCTCATCGGTGGCGAGCGTGTACCGCTCCTCCGGCCGGAGCTTCCGGCCGCCTTGAAAGGTCACCTGCTGGACCCGGTGATCCGCTGGCCGCTTCGGATCATAGCGGACCTGGACACCGGCCACGTGCGCCACCGGTCCAGCACCGCCGGCGAGCACCTGCTCGAGCAGAGTCCGGAGCTGCATCCCGGTGAGGGTGAGTCGCACCAGGTTGCGGCGGTCGGGCTCGACGGCCGAGAGACGGGTGTAGCTCGCCGGTCCCGCGGGCAGATCCGCCATGATGTCGCGGTTGAGCACCAGGCCCACATCGGCGCGCAGCAGGTTGCGCCGCGCCTCCGCCAGCAGTCCGCCCAGCGGAAACTGATTGCCGGTGCGCACCAGCGGCTGTTTGATTGCGGCGATCGGCCGGGCGTCGAGTGAGTCGCTCAGCCGACGGTAGGTCTCCAGCGCGGCGACCAGACCGGGCTCGCGGCTCGTCCTGCCACGCTCCACCGGCACGATCCGGGTGCGCATCTCCAGTCCTCCCGCGGGAGTCTTCACCAGGTCCGCCACCCCGACTGCCGCGCCGCGGCTCCCGGCCTCGAGAATGGGAATGCCGGACACCCGGCTGGTCCACACCTGGTGCGTATGCCCCGCCACGATCAGATCGACACCCTTGCCGCGCAGCTCGTCGGCCAGGCGGACGATCTCGCCGCTGCAGATCACCGAGTCGCAGGCGCCGCCCGCGTGCGCCAGCAGGATGGTGAGCGCCGGCTTCCGGGCCGCGACGTCGCCCAGCACATCGTGAATGGTGAGCTCCCCCTCCCCGAATCGAAGGCCGGCGGTCCGCTCCGGCGCCAGGGTGCTCTTGGTGTCGGCCGTAATGTAGCCGATGATGGCCACCGACATGCCGCCGACCGGCAGGATCCGGTAGGGCATGGCCCACTCGGGCCGCCGCCCGGTGGCCGAGTCGAAGAGGTTGGCCGCGAGCCAGGGATAGTGTGACTCTCCGGCGCGGCGGCGCAGCATCTCGATCGACCAGTCGAAGTCATGGTCGCCGAGCGCCGCCGCCGCATAGCCCAGATGATTGAGCACGGCGACCGCGGCCCGGCCCGCGGTCGCGTCGGCGGACGGCGTGCCCTGCATCGCGTCTCCCGCATCCACCCGCAGCGTCTCGCAGCCGCACGCCGCGGTCAGGCTGTCCATCGCCGCGCCCAGCTCGCCGGCGCCGGGCAGGATCGACCCGTGGAGATCCCCGGTGGTCAGCACCCGGATCACCACAGTGTCCCTGGCGCCGACCGGCGCGGGCTTCTCCGCCACGCCGAACAGCGCGCGCACGGCCCTGGCCGGCGCCTCCGGCACAATCTCCCAATCCTGGGCGGCGTACCGGACGGGGTCGATGGGGCTCTGCCGCTTGATCTCCGCGATGAGGAGGTCGGGTATGCTCTCGCCTTTGTCGTAGACTACCGGCGCGCCGCGGAGCATGTCATAGCCGCCGGCCCCGGTCTGGCGGTGGCTGTTGAGCGCGAGGGTGAAGCTGTCGCCCGGCTGCACCGCGCGACCCCGCACGGTCAGCCGCTGAATCCGCTCGCCGACCGGACGGCGCAGATCGATCTGGTAGCGCGCGCCGGAGACCACGTCGTAGTCGTAGCCGGGCACCGAGTCGTTCACCGAGGCGCGGCCCACGGCGTCGACCGCGAAGTAGCGCGCGCTCCATTCGAGGTAGGACTTGAGCTGGGCCCCGCTCACCCGCACGGCCATGAGGGTGTTGTCGAAGGGGTAGAGCGCGAGGACGTGAGCCACCCGGATGGTGTCGGGATCGAACCCCGCGCCCAGGTCGAATGCCGACGCGGCCGAGAGGTCGGCGCCGGTGTGGCGCCGCTGGAGCTGGTTCACCAGCTCCAGGATGGGCGTCGGTTGCGCCCGCGCGGCGCCCGCACGCATCGGCCCCAGGGCCAGTCCGATCGGCGTGTTCACCCAGGCGGCGACGGAGTCGTGGGCGCCGCGGAGCCGGCCGGCGAGGAGCGCCGAGGGCGCGACATTCCCGGTGGGCACCAGGTCAGCCCGGATGCGGGTGATCCGCCATCGCCCGCCGTCGCGGACCAGGTCCAGGTGCACCACCGACACGCTCGCGCCGAAGGGTCGGGGCTGCACGAAATGGACGCCGGCGATCACCGAGTCGCGCATCTCGCGATGAGAGTGTCCCACCACCACGATGTCCGGCTTGCGGTCCAGGCTCGCCAGCGCGGCCGCGTCGTGCTCGGGGCCAACCGCGGTGGTGTCGTAGGAGCTGGGACCATCCATTCCGCTGTGGACCAGCGCGATGGCCACGTCCGCGTCGCGGCGCATCGCCTCGAGCGTCCGGGCCGCGGTGGCCCGCACCGGGCCGACCCGGATCTTGTCCGCCAGCTGCCGCCGGTCCCAGACCATCACGCCGGGCGTGGTGAAGCCAGTGATGGCGATCCGCACGCCTTGACGCTGCAGCACTCGATAGGGGGGATAGAGCAGCGCGTCGGCGGCCGGGAGAAAGATGTTCCCGCTCACGTAGGGAAACCGCGCGTCGGCCACCGCCTGTCGCAGCCGATCGAGTCCCCAGTCGAAATCGTGATTGCCTGGCGTGGCGACGTCGTAGCCCGCGAGGTTCATCGCCTCGATCACGGGGCTGGGCTCCCGCGGCGCAATCCGCGCGAAATAGGTGGCGAACGGATCGCCCTCGAGCAGGTCGCCGGCATCCGCCACCAGCACCTGGCCGGGATAGCGGGAGCGGAGCGAGTCGATCACCGTCGCCACCCGCGCCAGCCCGCCGCCGAAGGGCCGGTGTCCCACATAGTCCCAGGCCGTCGCGTGGCCATGCACGTCGGTGGTGGCCACGAGCACGACATGAGCCGAGTCCTGAAGCGGAGCGACCCCGAGGACCAGCGCACTGATGAGGGAGAGCATCGCGCCAAATATACGAGGGCGTCCGGCGGGCGGCGGACCGCCTCTTGCGCATATTCGCCTGGCGGTATATTCGTTGACCCGCATATGAACACTCCGCCCTCCACCACCGAGCTCCTGCTCACGGTCGCGGAGCCCACCCGGCTCCGGATCCTCAACTGCCTCGCGGCCGCGCCGCTGTTCGTCTCCGATCTGCAGGTGGTGCTCGATCTCCCCCAGCCCACCGTCTCGCGCCACCTCCAGGTGCTGCGGCGGGCCGACCTGGTGCGGGATACGCCGATCGCGCAGTTCGTGCTCTACCGCCTGCGCCGGGACGTGGGCTCGCAGGGACGCCTGCTATCCGCGATCCTCGACGCGGTGCTCCATGACGGTCCGATGCGCTCGGAGCGGGACCGCGCCGCCGATCGCAGCCGCTCACATACCCGCACCCGCGTGCAGGAACCCGCCGAGAAGCCGCTGGCCCGTCCCAAGAGGGTCTGATGACACACCGCATCCTGGTCGTCGACGACGAAGCGGATATCACGGCACTGGTGGCCTACCACTTGGCCAAAGCGGGGTTTCGCGTGTCCACGGCCAACAACGGACCCGACGCGCTCAAGGCGGCCCGGGAAGAGCGGCCCGACATCGTGATCCTCGACCTCATGCTGCCCGGCGTCTCCGGATACGACGTACTGGAGGAGCTGCGCCGCCGGGACGAGACCCGGGACGTCGGCGTCATTCTGCTCACCGCCCGGCGGGAAGAGACCGACCGCATCCGCGGCTTGACCCTCGGGGCCGACGACTATCTTACCAAGCCGTTCTCGCCCCAGGAGCTCTCGCTCAGGGTGCGCGGGCTGCTCCGCCGACTCGCCTCGCCGCCGGTCACCGCCGGGTCCACCCTCGCCGCCGGTCCGATCTCGATCGACCGCTCGGCCCACCGTGCGAGCGTCGGCGGCGAGGAGCTCAATCTCACGGCGACCGAGTACAAGCTGCTGCTGACGCTGGTGGAGCGGCGGGGCCGGGTGCAGACCCGTCCGCAGCTGCTGGAGACCGTGTGGGAGGCGCAGCCGGACATTCAGACCCGCACGGTGGACATGCACGTCCAGCGGCTGCGTACCAAGCTGGGCGACTCCGGCAAGCTGATCGAGACCGTGCGCGGCTTCGGCTACCGCTTCCGGGGCACCGAGCGGGGAGCCCGGAACCGGTGAGCTTTGCCAAGCGGCTGGTCCTCGGAACCATCCTCAACCTGATCATCGTCCTTGCGGCCCTGCTGGGCTGGGCGGGACGCTCGCTTCGGCAGGACCTGGAGGGCGACATCGCACGCTCGCTGGAGAACGAGGCCCGGCTGGTACGGGAGGCCCTTCCGGCCGATTCGCTCGCCTGGGGCACCTTGGTCCACCAGCTCTTTCATCAGATCAATCATCGGATCACGCTCATCGACCTGTCCGGCCGGGTGCGGGCCGACAGCGACTTCCCTCCTGGCCCGCTGCCGGCCATCGAGAACCACGGGAGCCGCCCCGAGGTACGGGCGGCGCTCAGGAGTGGGCGGGGCGTTGCCAGCCGGCAGAGCACGACGGTGGGCCGCCAGCTCCTCTACGTGGCGATCCCGGGCGGGCCGGGCGTCATCCGAGTGGCCGCCAACCTGGATCAGGTAGACGACGCGATCCGCCGGGCGCAGCGAGCCGTCAGTGGCGCCGCGGTACTGGCGCTGGTGCTGGGCATCGTGCTCGCGCTCGTGCTGGCTCGCTCCATCGCGCAGCCGCTGACCGAGATCTCGACCGCCGCCCGCGCCATCGCCGCGGGGTCCCCGCCCCGTTTCCCCCGCTCGGGCGTCCCCGAGGTCGACGCGCTGGTGCAGGCGTTGCGCCAGATGCATCGCCAGCTGGCCGACCGTTTCGAGGAGCTCCGCCGGGAGCAGGCCGAGTCCGCGGCGCTGGTCGAGTCGATGATGGAAGGCGTGATCGCGGCCGACGGCCGGGGACGCATCGTCACCGCCAATCCCGCCGCCCGGCGGCTGCTGGGCTATGGCCCGGCGGACCCGCTCCCCGATCTGGCGGAGCTCTTTCGGGTGAAGGCCGCGCGCGAGGTGGTGGATGCGGTGCTCGGCGGCCAAGTGGTCCAGGACCGGCAGGTGGAGACCGACGGTCATGCCTTCATGGTCAACGCCCGGCCGCTGCCCGCGGCCGGCGCGGTGCTGGTACTGCACGACCTGACCGAGCTGCGCCGGCTGGAGGTCGTCCGCCGTGACTTCGTGGCCAACGTCTCCCACGAGCTCAAGACCCCGCTCACCTCCATCTCCGGCTACGCCGAGACGCTGCTGGCAGACGCGCCGGACAAGCCAACGACGCAGCGCTTTCTCAGCACCATTCTCGACAACGCCCGGCGGATGCAGCGCCTGGTGGATGACCTGCTCGACCTCTCGCGGATCGAGGCCGGGCGGTGGCGCCCCAATCCGGAGGAGGTGGATGCGAGCGCCATCGCCGAGGAGGCCTGGACCGCGCTGGGGGACCGGGCCGCCAACTCCGGCATCGGGTTCTCGGCGGAGAGCGATCCGGACGCGCGTACGGTCACCGTGGACCCCGACGCTCTGCGGCAGATCCTCACTAACCTGATCGACAATGGCTTGCGCTATACGCCGGCGGGGGGGCACATCACCTGTCGGATCACGGCGACGGCGGGCGGCACCAGCATCGCGGTGCGGGACACCGGCTCGGGCATCAGCCGGGAGCATCTCCCGAGAATCTTCGAGCGATTCTACCGAGCGGACCCTTCACGCTCCCGGGCGGAT
The DNA here is from genome assembly GCA_036265815.1 of Gemmatimonadales bacterium. Taxonomy (NCBI): domain Bacteria; kingdom Pseudomonadati; phylum Gemmatimonadota; class Gemmatimonadia; order Gemmatimonadales; species Gemmatimonadales bacterium. The sequence continues at coordinate 189,096 of DATAOI010000044.1, read as the reverse complement.
GGCGGATCGGGTCTGGGGCTGGCCATCGTGAAGCATCTGGTGGAGGCGCACGGCGGCCGGGTCACGGCGGTGAGCGAGCGAGGTCAGGGCACCACGGTGACCGTCTGGTTTCCGGCAGCCACGCCGGCGGTGGTTCCGCCGGCGCAGATCTCCAGGTAGCTCAGGTCCAGCCGCTCCATCTCGCGAGTCCAGCTCAGTCGCTCCGCCGTGCGGCGAGCACCTAAAGCCAGGCGCCGGGTAAGCGCCCAGTCGCCGGTCACCCGGATCATCGCCCGCGCCATCTCCGACGCGTCGCCATCGGGGCAGGAGATGCGTTCTCCCCGTCCAGCAGGTGATCGCGCACCCCGCCGGCGGGGGTCGCGATGACCGGAACCCCGCTCGACATCGCCTCGAGCACCACCAGTCCGAGGGTCTCGGTCACCGAGGCGAACACGAACGCGTCGGCGTTGGCATAGAGGTCGGGGAGCTGGCCCTGCCGGTCGAGGAGGCCGAGGAAGCTCACGCCCGGCGGCGCGGCGGCCCGCAGCTCGGCCTCACGCGGACCCGTCCCCGCGACGATCAGGTGGATCACGCCGCGGGGCAGGATCTCGCTGGCCAGGCGGAACGCTTCCAGCACCTGTTCCGGCCACTTCTCGGGTGCCAGGCGCCCGACGTACAGAAAAGTGAAGCGGCTTCCCATGCCCAGCGCCGCCCGCATCGCCTGGCTCCGGCGACCCGGGTGAAACAGCTCGGTACCCACTCCCCGGCCCCACACCTCCACATCTGACGCACCCAATCGCTGCACCTCTTCCCGGGAGGCAGTGGACGGGGTGTACACCCGCCGGCTCCGCCGGTGAAACCGGCCGAGGTGGGCGGACACCTGCCCTCGGAGCCAGGGGACGCCGTAGGCCACGGTGTAGCGACCGAAATCGGTATGAAACGAGGAGACCACCGGGATGCCGGCACGCGCCGCTGCGAGCTGGCCCATCCGGCCCACGGTGAACTCGGTCTCACAGTGGATCAGGTCGGGCCGGAACCTCTCCACCATGCGGTGCACCCGCGGGGCTCGCGGCAGTGCCAGACGGATCTCCGGATAGCGCGGCAGCGGCAGGCTCGGCAGGCTCATGATCTCAACGCCGGCCGGATTGGGCTCGCCCTGCCATTCCGCGCGAGCCGCCTCGGGGTAGTCCGGAGCCACCACGGCGCACTCCCAGCCCAGCCGGGTGAGCCCGGCGACGGAGAGTGCCGTCACGATCGATACGCCGTTGACCTGCGGAGGGTACGTGTCTGTACAGAACAGCACGCGCATCGAGTCTCCGGCGGGTTCTGGATGCGCCAAGCTGTCCAACCACCGTCACGGTCCGGTGACGGCCTGGTTTCGATCGCCGTCTTGAGGCGTGCCAAGGCGTTACTCGAGCGTGGCCTCCTCGCTCCACGACGGTGGCGCTGGATTCTTAGAGTGCGGAGACATGACCATAGCCGTGCTGGGACGGCTCGGCGCCCATGACCGGGCGCTCATGCTCCGCTGCGCGATCGCGCCGTCGGCCTCCCGGCGCGCGCGCGCGACCTGGACCGCGGTGACTCACCTCGGAGGCACCGGCCCGAGTGTTGTCGCGGCCGGGCTGCCCTGGTTCGCCTGCTGTGCCGCCCACCGAGCGTCCGCCACCGCGCTGGTCACGCTCGCGGTCTCCCACCTGATCGTGCAGCTGGTCAAGCGGACGGTGGTGCGGCTCCGGCCCTCGATCACCTGCCGGCATTCCGGCCTGGTGCGGGATCCCGATCGCTTCTCCTTCCCGTCGGGCCACGCTACGGCTTCCATGGCGGTGGCGTTGGCCTACGGTGGCGTCTTCCCGGACTGGTCGATTCCCCTGGCCACTCTTGCCGCCCTCGTGGGATTCTCCCGCATCCGGCTGGGCGTGCACTACCCCAGCGACGTGCTGGTCGGACAACTCATCGCCGGCGCGACGGCAGTGGGCGTGCGCGCGGCATTCTGAAGCGTCAGGGCTCCCATTTACGCGGCTGTTACAATGTCACGTGGCATCCGTGACCGGCCGCCGGCTTCTTATCACCCGAAGCTGGCAGGCGGGTTCCCCCAAATTTGAAAGGCTGCGCATGCGACCGCTGGCTCGGAGGACTCTTGGTGGTGTCTCGCTCCTGCTCGTGGCAGCATTCGGCACCACCCGCGCCCAGACGACGTACCCCAACGTGAAGGTGACCGGCCGTCTGCAGGAGCAGTTTTACTACTTCGATAACAAAGACTACACAGCCATCACCGGGTCCCAGGCGAACTTCTTCACCCGCCGGGCGCGCATCGAGGCGCGGGGAAACATCTCTGAGAACGTCGTCGTCTATATCCAGCCCTCCTTCGAGGGTGGCCGGAACCTGTCCGGCGTCACCACCACCTGCACCTCGACCGATGTGCCGGCCGGCGGCGGGACTCCGATCATCACCTGCAAAACCAACGGGCGGAGCGGTCTCCGGCTGCGCGACGCGTGGATCGACGTGCGCTTCGCTAAAGAGGGGTCGAAGGGCACCTTTTTCATCCGCGGTGGCCAGGAGAAGCGTCCCTTCAGCCGCTACGAGCTGACGTCCTCCAACAACCTCCCGTCCATCGAGCGGGGTGGCGGCCAGGGAATCCTGCCGCGGGCGTCGAACGACCTGTTCGCCGGCAACGGCTTTCTCTCGCACGACGTCGGAGCCAGCGCGCGCTACGAGTACAAGATCAACGACCAGCAGCTGGTCACGGCCAAGTTCGGGGTCTACAACGGGCAGGGTGAGAGCCTCAACGACGTGAACGACAAGAAGAGCTTCGGCGCCCGGGTCACGGCGGCCGTCACACCGAAGATCGAGATCGGCGGCTCCTGGTTCTCCCACGACGGCATCACCACCGTGAGCGGCCTGCCCGATTCGAGCTTCACCAACAGTGCCTGGGATGTGGACGCGCAGTATGGCAAGCCCGGCGACGAAGGGCTCCTCGTCATCGGGGAGTTCCTCCACGGGAAGGATGCCACGGCCCTCAAGAGCAAGATTCAGGGCATCCAGGGGATCGCGGCGTACAACTACCGTCTCACCAGCCCGACTTCCTGGCTGTACGCCATCGAGCCTGCGTTCCGCATCGACGTCGCCGATCCGAACACCGACCTGGACAACGACCGGTCGACGCTCATCACCGCCGTTCTGGGCTTCTACATGTCCAGCAAGGCGCAGTTCCGCGTGGCCTACGAGCGCCAGAGCTTCCAGGGCGCCAACGTGCCGAGCATCAGCGGGGTGCGTAGCGCGCTGACGGTGAGCTTCTGACCCGACCTACGACCCAACCCAAGGACCGACCCATGACAGGACGCCATCTGCTCGTCGCCTTCACCGCGCTGACCGCGGCGGTGCCTGCGGCCGGCCAGACCCTCACCGGAGCCGGGGCGACCTTCCCCAATCCGATCTACACCAAGTGGTTCGACGCCTATAACAAGAAGACCGGCGTCCAGATCAACTATCAGTCGATCGGGTCCGGCGGTGGTATCCGCCAGTTCACCGAGGGGACGGTCGACTTCGGCGCCAGCGACGGACCGATGAACGAGTCGCAGATCTCGGCCGTCAACGGCAACGTGCTCCACGTCCCCACCGTGCTCGGGGCCGTGGTGGTCACCTACAATCTGCCGTCACTGGGAGCCACCAAGCTCAAGCTGGATGGCAACGTGCTGGTCGACATCTTCATGGGCCGGATCACCACCTGGAACGACAAGCGGATCGCCGCGCTCAACCCCGGGGTCAAGCTGCCCGATACCGATCTCATCGTGGTCCACCGGTCCGACGGCTCGGGCACCAGCTACATCTTCACCGATTACCTGAACAAGTTCTCCCGCGAGTGGAAGGACAAGGTGGGGTACGCGACCTCGGTGAACTGGCCGGTGGGGCTGGGCGGCAAGGGCAACGAAGGGGTGACCCAGCAGATCAAGCAGACCGAGGGCGCGCTCGGCTATGTCGAGCTGATCTACGCGCTGAGCAACAATCTTCCGTACGCGAGCATCAAGAACGCGGCGGGCCAGTTCGTCGAGCCGACCCTGGAGAGCGTGACCGCCGCCGCGGCCGGGACCAAGCTGCCCAAGGACACCGATTTCCGGGTGTCGATCACCAACGCGGAAGGCGCCACCGCGTACCCGATCTCCTCGTTCACCTGGCTCCTGGTGCACAAGGACGCGAAGGATGCCGCCAAGGCGAAACTGCTCAAGGATTTCCTGACCTGGATGATCACCCCTGACGCGCAGAAGATGGCGGCGGAGCTCAAGTATGCCCCGCTTCCGGCGGAGGTGGTGTCGCTGATCCAGGCGCGGCTCCCCACCCTCAAGGCCGCCGGCAAGGCGATCGCGCTCAACTGAGCTCCGACGGCTGATAAGCAGGCCCCAGTGGGCCGGAGCGGCCGGTGCCTTTGGGCGCCGGCCGCTCGCTTTGGCGAGGCTCGCGGCAGTAGCTTGGGGTCCGCCATGAGGTGCCAGGCGGAAAGGGAGGACTCGATGCGGAGACACACGCTCGCGATGGCCGCCGGATGGGCCGCCATGGCACTGGCCTGCTCAGGCGGCGATAGTGGATCGAAGGACCGTGCCGGGGGACAGCCGGCAGGCGGCGCGGCCGGCGCGATGCTGACCGGCGCCGGGGCCACCTTCCCCAACCCGATCTACACCAAATGGTTCGACGCCTACGCCCGGGAGACCGGGGTGCGGATCAACTATCAGTCGATCGGCTCGGGCGGGGGCATCCGCCAGTTCAGCCAGGGGACGGTGGATTTCGGGGCGACCGATGGCCCGATGACCGACGCACAGATCGCGGCGGTGAAGGGAAACGTCCGGCATGTCCCCACCGTGCTCGGTGCGGTGGCGATCACGTACAACTTGCCCTCGGTCGGCCGTACCCGGCTTCGCTTCGACGGGACCACGCTGGCGGACATCTTCCTGGGGCGAATCACCCGGTGGAACGACCGGCGGATCGCCGCCTTGAATCCCGGGGCGGCCCTGCCGGCGCAGGACATCATCGTGGCCCATCGGTCCGACGGGTCGGGCACCACCTACATCTTCAGCGACTACCTCGCCAAGATTTCTCCGGACTGGAAGGAGAAGGTCGGGCGTGCCACGTCGGTCGAGTGGCCGACCGGTCTGGGCGGCAAGGGGAACGAGGGTGTGACCCAGCAGGTGAAGCAGTCGGAAGGAGCCGTGGGCTACGTGGAGCTGATCTATGCCATCTCCAACGGCCTGCCATCGGCCGTGCTGCAGAACGCGGCCGGCCGCTTCGTCGAGCCGACGCTGGAGAGTGTCACGGCCGCCGCCGCTTCCGCCGAGCTCGGGCCCGATACCGACTTCCGGGTCTCCATCACCAACGCGCTGGGTGACGCGGCGTATCCGATCTCGTCGTTCACCTGGCTGCTGGTGCCGAAGGTCCCGCGCGACGCCGGCAAGTCCAAGGCGTTGGAGAACTTTCTCCGCTGGATGCTGACACCGGCCGCTCAACGGATGGCGTCCGAGCTGCACTACGCACCGTTGCCCGGTCCGGTGGTGGAGTTGGTCCGCACCAGCCTCGGTCCCTCGTGACCGATCCGTTACAATGCCGTGACGGTCCGTCCGGACGCGCAGGGTAGACTCCCGGCATGACGGCACTGACCGAGCGCGAGCCGCCCCGAGCATCGGCAGCGGCCCCGGCCTCCCTGGAAGTCCGCAGTTACGGGGACCGGCTGTTCAAGCTGCTCCTCACAATCGGTGCCGTGAGTGTGCCCGTGCTGCTCGGCTTCCTGGTCTTCGAGTTGTGGCAGGGCGCCAGGTTGGCGATCGCGAAGTTCGGATTGGGCTTCGCGACCAGCAGCGTGTGGGATCCGGTCACCGAGGAGTTCGGGGCTTTCCCGCTGATCTTCGGGACCCTGGTCTCCTCCCTCATCGCCCTGGTGATCGCGGTGCCGCTGTCGCTCGGCGTCGCCATCTACCTCACCGAGTTCGCTCCCAAGTCGGTGCGCCAGCCGGTCGCCTTCCTGATCAGCCTGCTGGCAGCCATCCCCAGCGTGGTCTACGGACTCTGGGGCATCTTCGTCCTCATCCCGCTGCTCCGGCACAGCGTCTTCCCCCTGCTCCGCTCCGGGCTGGGGTTCCTGCCCTTGTTCCACGGGCCGATCTACGGACCGTCGATGCTGGCGGCGGGGATCATCCTGGCCATCATGGTGATGCCCTACGTCATGTCGGTCTCGCGCGAGGTCCTCATGGCAGTCCCCAACACCCAGCGGGAGGCCTCCCTCGCCCTGGGCGCCACCCGCTGGGAAGCCGTGATCACGACCGTGGTGCCCTACGCCCGGTCGGGAATCATCGGGGCCGTGATCCTCGGCCTCGGGCGCGCGCTGGGGGAGACGATGGCAGTGACGATGCTGATCGGCAACCGGCACGAGATCGCGTCCTCGCTCTTCGCGCCAGGATATACCATGGCCGCGGCGATCGCCAACGAGTTCTCCGAGGCGGTGGGAGACATGCACCTCTCGGCGCTGGCCTACGTCGCCTTCCTGCTCTTCCTGGTCACGGTGATCGTCAACGCCGGCGCGCGGCTGCTGATCTGGCGGGTGGCCCGCGGGTCGGGCGCCGGGAGCAAGGCGCTGTGAACCGTCGACTGCTCCGCCGCGGCTTCAGCAATGTGATGGTGGGGCTCATGGTGGGCGCCGTGATCGTGGCCCTGCTGCCCCTCTTCTTCATCCTGGTGAACCTGCTGCTCAAGGGCGCCGGCAGTCTCTCGCTCGACTTCTTCACCAAGACACCCGCGCCGGCGGGAGAGCACGGCGGCGGCGTGGTGCACGCCATCATCGGGACCCTGCTCATCGTCGGGGTCGCGAGCCTCATCGGGCTTCCCATCGGGATCGCGGCCGGGATCTACTGCGCCGAGTACCCCACCAGCCGGATCACCTGGGTCACCCGCTTCGTCGCCGACGTCATGAACGGCACGCCGTCCATCGTCGTGGGAGTCTTCGCCTGGACCTGGATCGTCGCGAAGCAGAAGCACTTCTCCGCTTTCGCCGGGAGCGCCGCGCTGGCCATGCTGATGGTGCCGATGGTGCTCCGGACCAGCGAGGAGATGATCAAGCTGGTGCCCAACTCGCTGCGCGAAGCCGCCCTGGCGCTGGGCTATCCGCGCTGGCGGACCAGCCTCAGCATCGTGGTCCGGACCACCTTGCCGGGAATCGTCACCGGGAGCCTGCTGGCCGTGGCACGCATCGCAGGGGAAACCGCGCCCCTGCTGTTCACCGCCCTGGGCAGCCAGTATCTCAGCTTCAACCTGAACCAGCCGATGGCGGCGCTGCCGCTGACCGTGTTCACCTATGCCACCGGCCCGTACGAGGAATGGCATCAGAACGCCTGGGCTGCCGCCCTGGTCTTGATCCTCGTGGTGTTCATCCTGAGCATCGGTGCGCGGCTGGCGATCCGGCGGAGGTTCGACCTCAATGGCTGAGGCCGCCCTCCGAGCCGCGCCGGCCCAGCGGCCGCCCCAGGCCCCGACGGTCCGGGTCGAGACCGACAAGCTCACGGCCATGTACGGCAAGTTCACGGCGGTGAAGGGCGTCTCACTCACGTTCGACACCAACCGGGTGCACGCGCTGATCGGTCCGTCGGGCTGCGGCAAGTCGACCTTCCTGCGCACGATCAACCGGATGCACGAGCTCTCCGAGCTGGGATGGATCACCGGACGCGTGCTGCTGGACGGGGACGACATCTACGCACCCAAGGTGAACGCGATGCAGCTCCGGCGGCGGATCGGCATGGTGTTCCAGCGGCCCACCCCGTTTCCGACCATGTCGATCTACGACAACGTGGCGGCCGGCCTCCGGGTAGGTATGCGGCTGTCGCGGGCGGAGACCGACGCGGTTGTCGAGCGGTCGCTTCGCCAGGCGGCGCTGTGGGAGGAAGTGAAGGACCGGCTCCGGGCCAGCGCCATGGCGCTGTCCGGCGGCCAGCAGCAGCGGCTCTGCCTGGCGCGCACCATTGCCCCCTCGCCCCAGGTGATTCTGCTCGACGAGCCGACCGCCTCGCTCGATCCGCAGGGCACCCAGCGGATCGAGGAGCTCCTGTTCGAGCTCAAGCAGCACTTCACCATCATCATCGTGACCCACAACATGCAGCAGGCGGCGCGAGTGTCGGACACCACGACGTTCTTTTATCTCGGGACCATGGTCGAGACCGGCGCCACCCGCCAGATCTTCACCGCACCCCGGAACGAGCAGACCGAGGCCTATATCACTGGGAGGTTTGGATGAGCACCACGGCGCACGCGCCGCAGCCGTTCATCGGGACGCCCCGGGCCACCCTGGCGCCTCGTCCGCCCGCCGCGAGCCCGGGCCCGCGCGGCACGCCAGCGGTGGACGTCAAGGATTTCAGCTTCGCCTACGGCAACCGCCAGGTGTTGAAGCACCTGAGCTTCTCGATCCCGCGCAAGTCGGTGACCGCCATCATCGGCCCCTCCGGCTGCGGCAAGTCGACCTTCCTCCGGTCGATCAACCGGCTCAATGATCTGATCCCGGCGGTGCGGCACGAGGGCGACATCCTGGTCGAGGGCACCTCGGTGTTTTCCCCGGCCACCGACCTGGTGGCACTCCGGCAGCGGGTGGGCATGGTGTTCCAGCGGCCCAACCCGTTCCCCAAATCGATCTACGACAACGTGTCCTACGGCCCGGCGTTGAACCGGCTCGCCACCCGCCGGGATCTGCCCGACCTGGTGGAGCGCTGCCTCCGCCAGGCGGCGCTCTGGGACGAGGTGAAGGACCGGCTGGATGAATCGGGGGCGGGGCTCTCGGGCGGGCAGCAGCAGCGGCTCTGCATCGCGCGCGCGCTGGGGAACCAGCCCGAGGTCCTGCTGATGGATGAGCCCTGCTCGGCGCTGGACCCGATCGCCACTCAGCGGGTGGAAGAGCTCATCTTCGAGCTCAAGAAGGACTACACGATCGTGATCGTCACGCATAACATGCAACAGGCGGCGCGGGTGTCCGATTACACCGGCTTCTTCGATCGCGGCGAGCTGCTCGAGTTCGACGAGACCGAGCGCATCTTCACCAAGCCGGCGAACGAGCGCACCGAAGCCTACATTACGGGGAGATTCGGATGAGCGTCGACGTCCATCGGCACTTTCACGATGAGCTGAGCCACGTCAAGGTCCGCCTCCTCACCATGTCCGGCGAGGCGGAGGCGGCGCTCGGCCTGGCGGTCGAGGCCCTGCTGGAGCGGGACGGGGACAAGGCCCAGCGGGTGATCAGCGGCGACCGGATCATCGACAGCATGGAAGTCGAGATCGAGGAGATGTGCATCAACCTCCTCGCCTTGCAGCAGCCGATGGCGCGCGACCTGCGCATGCTCACCTCCGCGCTCAAGATCGCCAACGACCTGGAGCGGGTGGGCGATCATGCCGTGAACATCGCCCAGTCGGCCGAGCGGCTGACGCAGGCCCGGCCGATCGCGCCGGAGCCCGAGATCGTGGAGATGGCGCGACTCGCGCGCGACATGCTCTCCGACGCGCTGGAGGCCTTCATCCGGGGCGATGCCGCGTCGGGCCGGGAGGTCTGCCTCAGGGACGACAAGGTCGACGCGCTGCACCGCTCGGTCTTCCGGATCCTGCTGACCCACATGATGGAGGATCCCCACATGATCGGCGTCGGCATGGAGCTCTTCCTGGTCAGCCGGAACCTCGAGCGAGTTGCCGACCTGGCCACCAACATCGGGGAGGACGTGGTGTTCCTGGTGGAGGGCAAGTCGATCAAGCACCACGCGGAGGACCGGGGCGAGGCTCGAACCACCGGCAGCTTCCCGGCGGCCTCGATCAAATGAGCGCCCAGCCGGTGCCCGCGCCGGCATCGCTCCCACCGGCGCCCGCGCCCCGCGAGCGCATCGCCGCCATCGATGTGGGCTCCAACTCGGTGCGGCTGCTCGTCGCCGAATACGATCCCGCCTCCGGTCTCTCCATCATCGACGAGCTGCGCGACCAGCCCCGCCTCGCCGCCGGGCTGGCGGCCACCGGCTGCCTCGACGAGGCCGCCATCGAGCGCGCCATGCAATCACTCGCCCGCATGCGCGAGGTGTGCCAGCGGCGCGGCGTGCGCCGGATCGCCGCGGTGGCTACCGCCGCGGTCCGCGAGGCGGAGAACGGCCCCTGGTTCGTCCGCCGGGTGCGCCAGGAGCTCGACATCCCGCTCCGCATCATCGACGCCGAGACCGAGGCCGCGCTCTCCTATCGCTCCGTAGCGCACCACTTCCGCCTGGCCGGCGAGCGCACCCTGGTGGCCGACATCGGTGGCGGAAGCCTGGAGCTGATCGGCGCGGTGGATGGACTGGTGGAGCTCTCCGTGTCACTTCCCCTCGGGGCGGTGCGGCTCACCGAGCTCCACCTGCCGGGAGACCGGGCCGCGTACAAGGAAGTGGCGGCGCTTCGCGTTCAGATCCGGAAGCAGGTCAAGCGCGGCATCTCCGGCCGGGAATGGTCCGCCGCAACGGTCATCGGGTCTGGTGGCACGTTCACCAGCCTTGGCCGCATGGTCCAGGCACGCCGAGGACTGCCGCCGGGCGAGACGGTGCACGGCGTCGAGGTGACCGCGGCCGAGCTCGAGCAGTTGCTGGACTGGCTGGGTACCCGGACTCCGGAGCAGCGCCGACAGGTGCCCGGCCTGAATCCGGAGCGGGCCGACATCATCCTGGCCGGCCTCGCGGTTACGGCCGAGCTGCTCGATTGGGTGCGCGCCCGGAGCATCACGGTGAGCGCGTTCGGCCTGCGGGAAGGGCTGCTGCTCGATATGGCCGGCGCCAAGGAGATCAGCGCGCCGGATCCGCTGCGGCTGTTTCGCGAGTTCGCGGAGCGATGCCAGTCCGATCGCCGGCACGTGGAGCAGGTGCGCTACCTGGCGCTCCTGCTGTTCGATCAGCTCGCCGGCGAGCTGGGGTGCCAGCCGGAGGAGCGCGGACTGCTGGAGGCCGCCGGCCTGCTGCACGATGTCGGCCAGCTGGTCAGCTACCGCAAGCACCACAAGCACAGCTATCAGCTCCTCACCCACGCGGAGCGGCTCGGCCTGCCCGCGCGGGACCGGATGCTGGTCGCGCTGATCAGCCGCTACCACCGGCGCACCGGCCCCCGCCGCAAGCACCCGGAGTTCGCCGCTCTGCCCCCTGCCGATCAGGACGTGGTGCGGCGGGTGAGCGCGCTCCTCCGGGTGGCGGACGGGCTCGATCGGGGGCACACGGCGGCGGTCGAGACCCTTCGGGTCGAGCTCACTCCCGAGGCGCTGCGGATTCTCATCGTGCCCCGCATGGCCGAGGCCGATCTAGGGTTGGAGTGCTGGGGCGCCTCGCGGAAGGCGGACGTGATGGGGAAGCTGCTGGGGCGGGATGTGGAGATTACGACCGCGGCAAGGTGAGGGGAGGTGAGGCAAGGTGAGGCAGGGTGGGGCAAGGTGGGGCAAGGTCAGGACACACAGCAGGCCCCACCGCGCGCGAACCCTGGCCTCACCCTGCCCCACCCTGCCCCACCCTGCCTCACCTTGCCCCACCTTCCCCCTCACGCCCCGTAGGGAACCCAGATGTTCTTCACCTGGGTGGCCTGTTCCAGAAACTCCTCGCCTTCGCCCTGCAGTGCGTCGGTCCAGTCCCGCCCCCTGCCGTAATCCACCCAGGTGCGCTTCATGTTGCCGGCGGAGAGCCGCTCCACTTCGGCCGAGCCGTCGGCGCTTCCGAAGTACCAGATGCCGTCGACGTCGTCGTGCGCGGCGAGGACCGGCGCCAGCTCGTCACGTAGCCCGGTGACGATGTTCACCACACCGGCCGGCACGTCGGAGGTATCCAGCACCTGATAGAAATCGGTGGCGAGCAACGGCGCGGGAGTCGAGGGCACCGCCACCACGGTATTGCCCATCGCGATGGCGGGCAGCACGGTCGAGAGGAACCCCAGGAGCGGCGGGGCCTCGGGGCAGACGATGCCGAGCACCCCGATCGGCTCCGGCATCGCGAGGGTCACGTTCCGGTAGGGCGTGTGGTGCACCAGGCCGTCGTACTTATCGGCCCAGGCCGCGGAGGCGTAGATCCGCTCGATGGCGATCCCGATCTCCCGCTCGGCCCCGGCCTGATCGCCGGTGAGTGCCGCGATCCGACGGCCGAGCTCGTCCCCGCGCGCCGCCAGGTTCTCGGCCAGATAGAAGAGCACCTGCGCCCGGTGGTGCGCGGTCAGACGCCCCCACCCCGCCGCCTTCCGCGCCGCTTCGACCGCGTTCCGAATGTCCTTCCGGTTGCCGTGCCCCACCTCGCCGATCCGCCGCCCGGCCGCGTCGACCACGGGCAGGCTATACCCCGAGTCCGGCCGCGCCTGCTTGCCGGCGATGTAGAGCTTGGGGGTGCGGTCGATGGACGGTAAGGACGGGAAGGACGGTAAGGTTACCGATCCACGATGCGTGTTCGCATCGCCCCGCCGAGCGACAACCTTCCCGCCCTTACCGTCCTTCCCGCCCTTACCGTCCTGTCCGCCCTTCCCGCCCTTCCCACCACCACCCCACCGCACGTACTCCCTCAGCCCCTCCCGTCCCCCTTCCCGCCCGAAGCCGCTCTCCCGGTAGCCCCCGAACCCGCTGGCTGCGTCGAACACGTTCGTGCAGTTGATCCAGACCGTCCCGGCCTGGAGCTCCGGCGCCACGTCCAGTGCAACATTGATGTTCTCGGTCCAGAGGCTCGCCGCGAGCCCGTAGCGGGTGTTGTTGGCCAGCTCGACCGCCTCGGCCGGCGTGCGAAACGTCATGAGCACCACCACCGGTCCGAAGATCTCCACCTGCGCGATGGTCGCGGCCGGGGCGACTTCGGTGAAGAGTGTCGGCGGGTAGAACCACCCGTCCGTGGGGCAGCTCCAGGGCGGCTGCCAGATCTGGGCGCCCTCGTCCTGCCCGCGGCGCACCAGCTCCTCGATCTTCTGCAGCTGGACCGGCGCGATGATCGCGCCCATGTCCACTGCCTTGTCGAGCGGGTTTCCTACCCGCAGCGTCTCCATCCGGGCCTTGAGCTTGACCACCAGCCGATCCGCGATCCCCTCCTGCACCAGGATACGCGAGCCGGCGCAGCACACCTGCCCCTGGTTGAACCAGATCGCGTCCACCACGCCCTCGACCACGCTGTCGAGATCGGCGTCGGGGAACACGATGAATGGCGACTTCCCACCGAGCTCCAGCGAGAGTTTCTTGCCGCTCCCCGCGGTCGCGGTGCGAATGATGCGCCCAACTTCGGTCGAGCCGGTGAACGCGATCTTGTCGACGTCCGGGTGAGCCACGATCGCCTCGCCGGTCCGGCCGTCGCCGGTGACGATGTTCACCACGCCGGGCGGCAGTCCCACCTCCTGGCAGAGCTCCGCGAATCGGAGCGCGGTCAAGGAGGTGAACTCGGCCGGCTTGAGCACCACCGTGTTCCCCATGGCCAGCGCGGGCGCAATCTTCCAGGAGAGCATGAGGAGGGGAAAGTTCCAGGGGATGATCTGCCCGATCACGCCCACCGGCTCCCGACCCGGCAGCTCGCGCGCCATGAGCTGGGCCCATCCGGCGTGATGATAGAAGTGCCGCGCCACCAGCGGCACGTCGATATCGCGCGACTCGCGGATCGGCTTGCCGTTGTCCAGCGTTTCGATCACCGCAAAGAGCCGGCTGTGTTTCTGGATGCCACGTGCGAGGGCGTAGAGGTAGCGCGCCCGCGCGTGCCCGCCGAGCGCCCACCAGCCGGGCTGCGCGGCACGGGCCGCGCTCACCGCACGATCGACGTCGGCCGGGCCGGCCTGGGTGAGCCGGGCCAGCGGTCGGGCCGTTGCCGGGTTGAGGGTCTCGAACGTCTCGGCGCCCACCGCCGTCCACGCTCCGCCGATGAACAGTCCGAACTGCTGGCCGTGCTGCTCCAGCCAGGCCTGCGCCGGCGCCCCCGCCTCGGGGGCGGGCCCGTAGGCCATCGTCCCGAAGATGTCGGGAATGGACGTCATGGGACCTCGAGCGTGAAGGGTGGCCTCACCCGGTGGGGTGCCGGTGGACCGCCGAGTACCGGCCGGTGACGAAGTGCTCCAGCTGGCGCTCGATGTCGGTCAGGAGCGAGCTCGCGCCGAACCTGAACAGGTGGGGGCGCAACCAGCGGTCGCCCAGCTCGTCCTTCATCAGTGCCAGCCAGTCCAGCGCGTCTCTCGCCGAGCGGATGCCGCCCGCGGGCTTGAGCCCCACGAGCATGCCGGTCCGCTCCCGGTACTCGCGGATCGCCCGTGCCATGACCAGGCCCACCGGGAGGGTGGCGTTGACGCTCTCCTTTCCGGTGGAGGTCTTGATGAAGTCGGCGCCCGCCATCATGCAGACGAGACTCGCCCGACCCACCGTGCGCAGCGTGCCGAGCTCACCGGTGGCGAGGATGGTCTTGATGTGCGCGTCACCGCAGGCCTCCCGCATGGCGCGCACCTCGTCGTAGAGGGCGCGCCAGTTTTCCGTCAGTGCGTGCGCCCGGGTGATCACCACGTCGATCTCCTCGGCGCCCGCGGCCACCGAGGCCCGGATCTCTCCCAGCCGCTGCGCGAGCGGCGAGAGCCCAGCCGGAAACCCGGTGGACACGGCCGCCACCGGAATTCCCGAGCCATCGAGCGCCTCGACAGCGGTCTCGACGAAGCTGTGATACACGCACACCGCCCCGACCCGGATGGGGAGCTCCGCGGCACCCATCGCCTGGAGCAGGTCCTCCCGGACGGGCCGGCGCGCCTTGGCGCAGAGCCGGCGGACCCGGCCGGGCGTATCGTCGCCCGAGAGTGTCGTGAGATCCATCAGGGTGATGGCCCGGAGCAGCCACGCCGCCTGCCATTCCTTCTTTACCGTCCGCCGGCTCCGGAGGGTGGCCGCCCGGCGCTCGACGGCGCTGCGGTTGACCCGCACCTCCTCGACCCAGTCGAGCTCCAGCGCGGTGCCCGGGTTGCGGAGCGCCACGGGGACCTCGAGCGAGGCGGTCGACCGAGCAAGCACGCGATGTGGGGCGGGATCGAGCATAGGTGAGAACATACTGCCCGGGACGACTCGCGCGCCATGAACCCCCCGCCCCGGGGAAGCTTCAGACGTAGCGCGCCAGTGCTCGGTGCTTCGCCACCAGGTCAGGGTCCTTGAACAGCGAGATGAGCAGCGCGCCGGCCAGAAAGCCGCCGACGTGGGCCCAGAAGGCAACGCCCCCATTCCCCGTCGCGGCGCTGCCGCCCAGCAACTGCAGGAGGAACCAGTAGCCCAGCATCAGGTAGGCCGGCACCACGATCCGGGTGACGAAGATGACCAGGACCACCAGCATGTGCACCCGAACCCGGGGATAGAGCACGACGTAGGCTCCCATGACCCCGCTGATCGCTCCGGAGGCACCCACCATCGGAATGACGCTGGACGGATTCATGTAGGTCTGCACGGCGGCCGCCGCGATCCCGGCCAGCAGGTAGAACGCGAGGTAGCGGACGTGGCCCATGCTGTCCTCTACGTTGTTCCCGAAGAGCCAGAGGAACCACATGTTGCCGATGAGGTGGAGCCAGCCGCCGTGGAGGAACATCGAGGTGAGCGGGGTGTACAGATGGCGCTCCACCCCCAGCACGCAGGCAGCCGTCGGGCTGAGCGGGATGCTGGTCCCTTCGGCCACTCGCCCAAGGAACTCCCCCGGAATCAGCCCCAGCTCGCAGACTGACTTGGAAAGCCCTGGCTCCATCCCCGCGCCCTGCACCAACACCCACACCGCCGCGTTCGCCACGATGATGAGTAGCGTCACGAACGGCGTGCCGATGGTCGGGTTGTCGTCCCGGTAGGGGAACATTGGATCAATATACGGAGGCGAGGCCGCTCGGCCACGGCGCTAGCGCGCGACGGACAGCTCCTCCAGCCGCCGGCGAGCCGGGGCGAGCGAGCGGGGGCGGCGCCGGAGGTCGCGCCACGGGTCGGGGTCGTCCCGGAGACGGGCCGGCAGGCTCCGGAGCGTGAACCGGGCAGGGTGCATGGCCCGGACCTCCAGCTCATCCCATCCGATCGGGGTCGCGACCGGCGCCTTAGGCCGTGCCCGAACCGCATACGCAGGGACGGCGGTGTGGGCGTATGCGTTCCGCAGGGTATCCAGGTAGATCCGGTTCCCCCGTTTGGCCTTCCGGCCCTCCACGGTGAGCAGCTTGGGGTGCCGGTGCACCAGCAGCGCTGCCACGGCCTGCGCGAACTCCCGCACCGCGGAGAAGTCCTCCCGCCGGTCGAGCGGCACCAGGACGTGGTACCCGCGGGAACCCGTCGTCTTGAGAAAAGGCACCAGCTCCAGCTCGCGCAGAAGCTCGCCCAGGAGGAGCGCCGCCTCCCGGACACGCGGGGGATCCTGGGCAGGGGGGTCGAGATCGAAGATCAGCTGGTCGGGGGAGTCCAGGCGGTCGCGCCGGCTGAGCCAGGCATGGGGAGTGATGCAGCCCTGGTTCGCCAGGTACACCAGCGTGGCGGCGGTCTGGACCACGACATGCCGCACTCGGCCCTCGGCTTTCTCGACGGTGACGCCCTCGATCCAGTCCGGGAAGGACTCCGGCATGGCCTGCTGAAAGAACCCGGCCCGATCGATACCGCCGGGAAACCGCTCCAGGTTGATGGGGCGGTCCTTGAGGTGGGGGAGCATGTGGGTGGCGACCGTGCCGTAGTACTCGATCAGCTCTCCCTTGGTGATGCCATCCTGCGGGAAGAGCACCTTGTCGAGGCTCGAGACTGCGACCGCTCGCCCGCCCACACGGACACGGGAGTCCGCCGTGGTGCCGGCGCCCACCGGGCTACAGCGCCCGTCGTCCCTGGATCAGCTGCATCACGGCGAGAATGACCGCCACGATCAGCAGCACGTGGATGAAGCCACCCAGCGTGTACGACGTGACCACTCCCAGCAGCCACAACACCAGTAGGATCACGAAGATGGTCCACAGCATGGTTCCCTCCTCATGTTTACCATCAGCCAGCAGCACGGCCCACGCACGAGTCTAGAGCTTAGCGCCGTCCCCTGGCGGGGGTCGTGATACGTGTCACGGGTGGCGTCCGGCTACCCCTGGGGGGGCGGCATGTACTGCCAATTCGGCAGGGAAATAGGGTATGGCGCTTGCTTCTCCCCCCGCCCGAACGTGTACCCAACATTCGCACTCAACCGGAGTCGACATGGCTTCCAAGATTATTGGCATCGACCTGGGCACGACCAACTCGGTCGTGGCGGTGATGGAGGGTGGCGACCCGGTCGTCATTCCCAACGCCGAAGGTGGGCGGACCACCCCCTCGGTCGTGGCCTTCACCAAGGACGGTGAGCGGCTGGTCGGGCAAGTGGCCAAGCGCCAGGCCGTCACCAACCCCAAGCAAACCATTTTCTCGATCAAGCGGTTCATGGGCCGCCGGATCAACGAGATCACCGAG
Organism: Gemmatimonadales bacterium; assembly: GCA_036265815.1. NCBI lineage: Bacteria > Pseudomonadati > Gemmatimonadota > Gemmatimonadia > Gemmatimonadales > Gemmatimonadales bacterium. The sequence continues at coordinate 171,704 of DATAOI010000044.1, read as the reverse complement.
GAGACCAAGCGGGTCCCCTACAAGGTGGTCGAGGGTCAGAACGGACTCGCCTCCGTGGAGATCGGGGGGAAGCGCTACACCCCGCCCGAGATCTCGGCGATGATCCTGCAGAAGATGAAGCAGACCGCCGAGGATTACCTGGGCCACACGGTGGACAAGGCGGTCATTACCGTGCCGGCCTACTTCAATGACGCCCAGCGGCAGGCCACCAAGGACGCCGGCAAGATCGCCGGCCTGGACGTCCTGCGCATCATCAACGAGCCCACCGCGGCGGCGCTGGCCTACGGCCTCGACAAGAAGAAGGAAGAGAAGATCGCCGTTTTCGACCTGGGCGGCGGGACCTATGACATCTCGGTGCTCGAGCTGGCCGAAGGCGTCTTCGAGGTCAAGAGCACCAACGGCGACACCCACCTGGGCGGCGACGACTTCGACCAGCGGCTGATCGACTGGCTGATCACCGAGTTCAAGCGCGATCAGGGCATCGACCTCTCCAAGGATCCGATGGCGCTCCAGCGGCTCAAGGAAGCCGCCGAGAAGGCCAAGATGGAGCTGTCGAGCACTACCCAGACCGACATCAACCTGCCGTTCATCACGGCGGACCAGAGCGGCCCCAAACACCTGAATCTTTCGCTCACCCGCGCCAAGTTCGAGCAGCTGGTGGACGACCTGATCCAGCGGACCATCCCGCCGATGCAGCAGGCGCTCAAGGACGCCGGACTCGATCCCAAGCAGATCGACGAGGTGATTCTGGTGGGCGGATCGACCCGGATCCCCAAGATCCAGCAGATCGTCAAGGACTTCTTCGGGAAGGAGCCCAACCGCTCGGTCAACCCGGATGAGGTCGTCGCCATTGGCGCGGCCATCCAGGGCGGCGTGCTCGGCGGTGACGTGAAGGACGTGCTGCTGCTGGACGTGACCCCGCTCTCGCTGGGCATCGAGACCCTTGGCGGCGTCACCACGGTGCTGATCCCCCGGAACACCACCATTCCGACCAAGAAGTCGGAGGTGTTCTCCACCGCGGAGGATAACCAGACCACGGTGGAGATCCATGTGCTCCAGGGCGAGCGGCAGATGGCCGTCGACAACCGGACCATCGGCAAGTTCCAGCTCACCGGCATCCCGCCGGCACCGAGGGGCATGCCCCAGGTCGAGGTGACGTTCGATATCGACGCCAACGGCATCCTGCACGTGTCGGCCAAGGACAAGGCCACCAACAAGGAGCAGAAGATCCGGATCGAGGCCTCCAGTGGCCTCAGCGACACCGAGATCGACCGGATGGTCAAGGCCGCCGAGCAGCACTCCCAGGAGGACAAGGAGCGCCGGGAGCAGATCGAGGCGCGGAACCAGCTCGACAGCCTGGTCTACCGGGTCGAGAAGGACAGCAAGGACTGGGTCGACCGGCTTCCCGCCGAGGCCAAGACACGGCTCGACGCGGCGCTGGAGGGCGGCAAGCAGGCGCTCCGGACGGGCGAGGCTGACGGCATCCGCCGGGCCCTGGACGAGCTGAACGCCGCCTACTCCGCGGCGGGGGCCTCCCTCTACCAGGGTGCCCAGTCCCAGGGTCAGCCCGGCGGGGAGCCGGCCGGCGCCGAGCCGGGCGCCACACCACCGGGTGGGCAGGAGGACGTGGTCGAGGCCGACTACGAGATCGTGGACGATAAGAAGTAGAAGTAGCTCCTTATCGCCCTGAGCGAAGCGAGGGGGGCATACCCTTAGGGCGTGCCCCCTTCACTCCGTTCAGGGGTGACAGCGCCCACCGCGGCCCAGCCGCGGCCCGGTACATCTGTGTACTATTCAGACGGGCAGGATGCCCGCTACCCTCACGCTCTGCCGAAGGATCGCTCGATGTCCGCACGATCGTTGAACTGGCTCAAATTCGGTGGGTTGGTGGCCCTGGCGTTCGCGCTCGGGCTGCTGTTCGCCGGATTGCTCGACCTGCCCAATCGCTCTTCGGCGCAGCAGCAGGGACGCCAGGCCGCGGCTATCGCGCCGGTGCCCACCCCGTCCATCCCCGCGGCCCGGCCGTTACAGGACCTGAGCGAGGCCTTCGCCGCGGTGGCCGAGCATGTGAAACCAAGCGTGGTGTACATCCGCTCCCAGCGGACCGAGCGGGCCTCCCAGCAGCGGATCCCCCCCGGCATGGAGCGCTTCTTCCCCCAGTTCCGCCCGCAGCAGCCCGAGATCGAGCAGGGCAGCGGGTCGGGGTTCATCGTCTCGGCGGATGGCTACATCCTCACCAACAACCACGTGGTCGAAGGCGCGGAAGTGGTCACCGTGCGCCTGCTGGACCACCGGGAGTTCAAGGCCAAGGTGATCGGCACCGATCCCAACACCGACGTGGCGGTGGTGAAGATCGACGCCAAGAGTCTGCCGCCGGTGGCGCTGGGCAACAGCGACGACGCCAGGGTGGGCGAATGGGTTCTCGCCATCGGCAACCCGCTCGGCGAAGGCCTGACCTTCACCGTCACCTCCGGCATCGTGAGCGCCAAAGGCCGTGCGCTGGCTGGGCTTCCGGGCCGGGGCCAGGGCAGCATCCAGGACTTCATCCAGACCGACGCGGCGATCAACCCGGGCAACTCGGGCGGTCCGCTGGTGAGCGTCCGGGGTGAGGTCATCGGCATCAACTCCGCCATTGCCAGCGAGACGGGGTTCTATTCGGGCTACGGCTTTGCCATCCCGATGAACCTGGTCCGCACCGTCATGACCCAGCTCATCGAGACCGGAACGGTCCACCGCGCGGCCCTGGGGGTACAGATCGCCGAAGTCACGCTGAACGACGCGGCCTACGTTGGCCTGCCGGAGATCAGGGGCGTGGCGGTCAAGGACATCCCCACCGAGGACTCCCCGGCCAAAGCGGCCGGTATCGAGCCGGGCGACATCATCGTGGCCGTAGATGGCAAGCCGGTCGAGTACGTCGGCCAGCTTCAGCAGATCGTCGGCTTCCGCAAGCCGGGCGAAGTGGTGAAGGTCGAAGTGGCCCGCAAGGGCGGCGTCCGTAAGACGTTCAACGTCCGTCTGCAGGCGCTGGCGGACCAGCCCGAGCTGGCGCAGGGCGACGAGCAGGACGGGAACAAGGACGGTGACCGGGGCGGCCCGAACAACGCCTCGAACGCGCTGAGCCCGCTGGGCATCTCCGGGGAGGCGCTCACGCCGGAGATCGCGAGCGAGCTGGGTTCTCCGGGCTTGCGCGGCGTGGTGATCACTGGTGTCACGCCCGGCGGGCCGGCGTGGCCGCTGCTGCGCGACGCCGAAGACGGCGGGCCGGATGTGATCACGGCGGTGGAGGGGAAGTCGGTGCGAAGCCAGGCGGAGCTCCGTAATATCCTCAAGGGCTTCAAGCCGGGCGACATCGTGACCGTCAATGCCTACAACGCCCGCATCAAGCAGCGGCACGTCGAACGGCTGAAGCTGGCCCGCTGACCCCGGCCCGGCCGGCATCCGTGGTACCCGGAGGGGTCGGCATTGCCGGCCCCTTTTGGCTAGAATGAACCTCATGGGAGCTCGACCTCCAGTATCCCCGGACCTGGGAGCACGTATGACGACGAGTCAGGAGACCGATTGGATGGACCACCCCGCCATCCGCGCGCTGATCGATCGAGCCGGCGAGCTGGCCATCGAGGAGCGGATCACGGTCGTCAAGGGACTGATTCCCGGAATCGCCGACGCGCTCTCGGAGGAGGAGTACGAGAAGTTCGTGAACTTCATCCGGCTCAAGGGCGAGCGCTATCTCGAGGCGAAGGCCCATCCGGGCCAGGGTCGGGCGGAGCGACACGTTCCCGGTGAGCGGGAGCTCGAGGGACGCTGAGGTCACATACCTTTTCATCCGAGGTGGTCATGGACGAGGAGCGATTCAACATCTCTCTCCGGAGCTTGCTCAAGCATTTCGGAGTGACCGCCCAGCGCGAGGTGGAAAAGGCGGTCGACGCGGCCCAGCGCTCCGGGGCCCTGGCGGGCCGCAGTGCCCTCAACGCCCGTGCGGTCATGATCGTGGAGGGGCTCGATGCCGAGATCGCGGTCGAGGGCCAGATCCAGCTGGCGTAGCGTGTTTCGAGCGGAGAGACCGAGCGGCATGCAACGCTGGCCGGCCTGGCTGATGGCTCTGGCGGCCGGGATCGCGGGGTGTGGGAAGCGTGGAGACGGCTCGCCTGGCACCGCGGCGTCCGCGCCCACGGAAAGCCCGATCGCGGCCAAGGTGGCCCAATACGCGCCTGTGCGCCTCACCTCGGACCTGGGCCGCCTGACCGACAAGGAGCGTCGGATGCTCCCCCTGCTGATCGGCGCGGCCGCCACCATGGATACGGTCTTCCGGCGGCAGATCTTTCCGGGCTACGACTCGCTGCTGACCACCTTGCCAGACTCCAGTATTCGACGTTTCGTTGAGATCAATTACGGCCCCTGGGACCGGCTGGACGGCAACGCGCCGTTCGTTCCCGGAGTCGGCGAGCGTCCGCCCGGCGTGGAGTTCTATCCCCACGAGATGACCAAGGAGCAGCTGGAACAGGCCGCGGACAGGTCGCCCACGGCCGCCGAGGCGCTCCGTGGCCAGTATTCTGTGGTGCGGCGGGACTCGAGCGGGACCCTGACGACCGTCCCCTATCACAAGGTCTACGGTCCGGAGGTCCAGCATGCCGCCGCCAAGCTCCGCGAGGCGGCGGCACTGGCGGAGGACCCCGGGCTCAAGCGATACCTGCTGCTGCGCTCCCAGGCGCTCATGACGGACCGCTACCAGGCCAGCGATCTCGCCTGGCTCGATATGAAGCACAACACATTGGACATCGTGATCGGGCCGATCGAATCGTACGCCGACGAGCTGTTCGGGTACAGGACAGCGGCCGAAGCCTTCGTGCTGATCAAGGACAAGGAGTGGAGCTCCCGACTGGCCCGGTACGCCGCACTCCTGCCGGCACTACAGCGCGGCCTGCCGGTTCCGGCAGCGTACAAGCGGGAGCAGCCCGGCACCGGCTCGGACCTCAACGCATACGACGCCGTCTTCTGCGCGGGTGAGGCGAACGCGGGATCCAAGACCATCGCCATCAATCTGCCCAACGACGAGCAGGTGCAGCTCAGAAAGGGCACCCGCAGGCTCCAGCTCAAGAACGTGATGCGGGCCAAGTTCGACAAGATCCTGCGGCCGATCGCGGCGGAGCTGATCGCCAGCGACCAGCAGACCGACATCAACTTCGACGCGTTCTTCGCCAACGTCATGTTCCACGAGGTAGCGCATGGCCTCGGCATTAAGAACACGATCGACGGCAAGGGCACCGTGCGGGCGGCGCTCAAGGAGCAGGCCAGTGCGCTGGAAGAGGCCAAGGCCGACATCCTGGGCCTGCACCTGGTCACTCAGCTGCTGCAGCAGGGAGAGCTCAAGGGCACCACGGCGGAGCAACACTACGTGACCTATCTGGCCAGCATCTTCCGCTCCATCCGGTTCGGTGCATCGGATGCCCACGGCCGGGCCAATGCGGCGCAGCTCTCGTTCTTCGAGGAGCACGGCGCGTTCACCCGGGATTCGGCGAGCGGGCGGTACCGGGTCGATCTTGCCAAGATGCAGGAGGCCGTGCGGGCCTTGGGTGAGCGTATCCTGCGTTTCCAGGGGGATGGCGACTACGAGGGGGTGAAGCAGTTCATGGCCACGCGCGGCCGAATTTCTCCTGTTGCCCAAGCCGATCTCGGCCGTCTGCGCAGCAGGGGGATCCCGGTGGATGTAGTCTACCAGCAGGGTCCAGCTGTTCTGGGCCTGGAGCACTAGGCCATGCCGCGCCGGGTGACCCCCGAGGTGATCGAGATCGAGCTGCCGCCCAAGCCGCGGCGCTGGCCGCTCGTGCTCGCGGCCCTGATCGCGGTGCTGGCGCTGGCCGGCTGGCTGTTTGGTGCGCGGCTGTTCCCGTCGGCGCCGCTCGTGCCCAAAGCCCAGGTCGACGCCGTGACCTCCGAGGTGGCGCAGCACGGTGACTCGCTCGATGTGGTCGTGGCCTGGGTGCTGGGGAAGGGGCCGCTCGCCGGCCTGGTCGACTCGGTCCGGATCGAGGTCGACGTCGCGAGCAGCGACAGCTCCCGGGTGACGATGTCCCCGGCCTCCCGCGGTGTGGATACCCTCCGTTTCGGCGTGACTCCGCTGGGACAGGCCACCGGCGGTACCTCCTGCGTCGCCACGCTCAGTCTTGGCCGCCTTTCTCATGAGCGCTGTACGCCGTGGCAGTTCGTGCGTCCGTCCGCCACGGCCGTGGCCCCGGACTCTGCGCTCGCGAATACCTCGCCGCGCAAGTCCGGCGGGCACGACCCGGCCGCCGGCGGCGCGCCGCGGATCGCTCGCATCGTGATTCACCCGGAGGGGCAGCAGGTGGACCCCGACCTGGGAGGTCGGTGCGCGCGGTGGCAGCAGCAACATCCCGGTCAGTCGGTGTGGATCGAGGTGAATCGAACCGCCGTACCCGACTGCACCGGACCCAACGGCAAGCCGACGGTAGCGCAGTTCTGTGCGTTTGCCGTGCTGAAAGATGGCCGCCGCATCAAGACCGCCAACTCCGCGAGGAATCCGTACTGCGAGGCGGTCTTCGAGGAGTGGGCCCGGGAGCGGGTCAGCTAGAGCGGCTCAGCGCTGGCTCGCGCAGGGATACTATTCAGCTTTGCGAACGTGGCGGAACTGGCAGACGCGCAGGACTTAGGATCCTGTGGGGAAACCCATCCGGGTTCGACTCCCGGCGTTCGCATCTTCTTCCGATGTCCCACCTTACGTCATAGCTCACTCACCGCGCGGTCCGGAAAACGAAGAGACTCGATGGCGGGCTCTGAGAGGGTGGGCCGGGAATCAGAAACCGTACCGCGCCCCGAGCTGCAACCGCCAGCGAGTGGCCTCGTTATCACGGACCTTCCGGTCTATCCTCCCCATCTCATAGATACCGCGGCCGTTCGCTTCATCGTAGCCGACCAGTCGCAGCAGATCGCCCGAGTGGAAGCGCTGGACACCCCAATCGCGATCGAGGAAGCTGAGCACGTTGAACAAGTCCGCGATCAGCTCGACCGATTGTCCTCTCGTCGTCGGAAGCACGGTGGAGAGCCGCGCGTTGAGCAGCGTCTGCCAGTACTCGCGGCAACTGTTCCGGCGCATGATCCGCCCCCGCTGTTTCTCGAGGCAGGACTCAGACCGGATGTACCGATCGAGTGCGGCCCACTCGGTCGGGTCCGCCAGGGTGATATCGGAGGAGTCTCGTGGCACGTAGAGGATGTCATTGAAGGGATACCCATCGGCGTTCGGATCGCCCTCGATCCCGTAGTTGAACGGGTGACCTGAGAGGCCGTTGTAGAACACGCCCAGCCGGAGACGGGCCGGCAGGTCCACCACGCCGCCCAGGGTGACCTTGTGAACCCTCTCGAAGAAAGATGTGCCGAGCCGGCGGTGGTCCAGTGTTCCATCCAGGGGGGCGATAAGCACGTTGGAGGCTAAGTCCCAGCCGAGCGGCGAGATCCGGTCCCGGGCATCGGTGTAGGTGTATGCCAGGCTCAGCTCTCCGGCCCGGAACCGCTTCTGCAGTTGCAGCGTGGCGCTCACGGAGCGCTCGCCGCTCGAGTTTCGCATCTGCACCACCGGGCCGAAGGCGTAGGTGCGCCGATTGGGAAACGCCTCTCCGGTGGATGGATCGATGGTACCATATAGCACCCGGCTACCCTCACCGGAGGCCGACGCCGTAGGCGGCGCCAGGTTCAGGTCAATGAAATCGAGTTGATCGACACCGCGGATGTAGAGCAGATCCGCGGTCCCCACCATGTTCCAGGGAAGCCGGACATCGGCGCCCAACGCCAGCCGCAGGTTCCGCGGAAATCGGAAGGCGCGATCGAACAGGCTCACATTGCCCACCGCCGTTGCGCCTGAGGCGCAGGCCGTGGGCTGGTCATCGAGGTCCAGAGAGGTGATCGCCGGGACGTCTGCTTCCGAGCAGATGAGCTCCACCGTCTCCAGGCCCGTCGATTCATAGACATTGCTGAAGTACAAGTAGATGGGCCGCCCGCTGAACAGCCCGGCCCCCGCGCGCAGGAAAGTCGTGCCGCGGCCCCCCACGTCATAGTTGACTCCAAGGCGTGGCGACCAGAGGAGGTGCCCGCTCGGGGTCGCCGCGGTGCTGACGCCCAGCGAATCGGCGAGCATCGCGTTCCGCGCCGGGGCATCGCGAAGAAACGGTACGTCGAACCGCACCCCCGCGGTGAGGGACAGGTTGGGCACCATGGACCACTGGTCCTGGAGGTAGAGCCCGAGCTGGCGCACCTCGAGGTCGCTCCGCGCGCCCTCCGGCCGCCCGGGCCCGGGAAGGGTGCGCCGGAAGCCAAACGGTTGCCTCTGCTCGAGGTCGTCCAGACTCCCAAAGGACCAGCGGCCCGTCCCGATCAGGTCGATCGAGCGATTCTTCCCGCCGAGCGGAAGCAGCTCATCGTGGGTGCCCAGGGTGACCCGATGGGGCCCGAGCAGCCAGGAGGAGTTGTTGGTGACCTCCCACGTTGTATTGTTGGCGTACCGGTCAGTACAGATATTGTTGGTCCCGGCGCGGAGCGCCCCGTTGTCGACGCCGAAGACGCGCACGACAGCGAAGTGACTCACGGGGTCGCAGTGATCCCTATCCGCTACCCGGGACAGGGAAAGCTCGTTCGAGAATTGGCCCTGACCGGCTGCGGTCCAGGTTGCGCGGGTGGCGTTCACCGTCTCCCGTCCAACTACATCCCACGACCTGAGGCTGTAGAAACCACAGCAATAGCCCCCTTGCGCGAATCCCCCCTGCGGATTCCTTTCCGCGTAGTCATGGGACACCTCAATGCGCTGGTTCAGCCCCGGCCAGATTGTCACCTTTCCGAAGATGTTGCCCCCAGGATTCCGGAATGGCGATGCGGCGATCGAGCCCGGATCCACGCCGTAGGTATTCCGGAGGATGCGCTGAAAACGCTCCGCGCTGGACCGCCGAACGCCGATGCCGGCTGAGTCCGCTCCGCCGGTGGTATCGGTGCCGATCGAAGGGAGGCTGGGGCTGGTGAACCGCTGGAGTCCGGCATCGAGGAAGAACGCCACACGATCGCGGACGATCGGACCGCCCAGCGTGACGCCCACTTCCCTGGTCGAGAACTCCTGCGCCTGCCGCCCTTGCTCGTCACGGCCGGTCAGTCCCTCGGACTGGAAGAAGCTGGTGACCGTTCCTTCCCAGCGGTTCGAGCCCGACCGGGTCACGGCATTGACCAGCCCGCCCGCGAACATGCCATAGCGCACGTCGAACGGCGCGACCAGGATCTGCATCTCCTGCAACGCCTCCGCTGACAGGGTCCGGACGTTGTGGATACCTCCGACGGTACCGGACCCGAACGTCCCCGCGATTCCTCCCGCATCGTTATTGTTGGCCCCATCGATCTCGATGTTGTTGAGCCGATCGGACTGTCCGGCGATCGATATGCCCTGATCGGTGGTGCGGATCGCCTGGGGCGAGAGAAAGGCGAGCTGCGAGAAGTCCCGGTCCAGCAGCGGCAGCCCCGAGGTCAGCCGCTCGTCGATCGTCTGGGCCGGGCCGGTGCGGCCCGCGTTGAGCGCGGGATCGATGCGTCCCGCAACCGCGATCTCGGGAAGCTCCAGAATCACCGGTGTCAGGCTCAGGTCGGCGCGGCGCCGCTCCCCGAGCGAAAGCATGAGGCCCGTCCTGGCCGTCGGCGCGTAGCCGACCGCACGGGCTTCGACGGTGTACGGCCCGCCGAGCGACAGGTACTCGAGCACGTAGCGGCCGCCGGCGGCGGTCACGGTACGCCAGCGCTCGCCGTTGGCGGTGTTGATGACGGTGACCACCGCCTCCTCGATGCCGGCCGAGTCGCGACCGGTCACCACACCATGAAGCGCCGCGGTGGTGATGGCTTGGGCTGCAAGCGGAAGGGATACCGCGCCCGAGAGGACCAGTGTAAGTCCGATTGCCCGTTGCAAGCCTTGCACCTGTCTCATCGGGACCTGCCCGCAGGCTCCGTCAGGAGCGCAGCCAGCTCCGCCCGGACCCGCTCGACCTCCGGCTGCAGCGCCGGCTCCGGATCTCGCCGGAGTGCGAGATAGTGCCGGTACGCGCGGATCGCGCCCGCCGTATCGCCGCTCAGCGTGGACAGTCTCCCCTCCTCGCGGAGGAAGGTCGACATGTAGGTCGGCGCCAGCATGAATCCCGATGCCCGTCGCCTGACAGCGCGCAGCGCCAGCGGCAGGTCGCCCTGATATTCGGCGGCGCGTGCCAGCACCAGGTTCGCGCCCGGGTTCCCGTCCCACCCCGCCGCGCAGCAGACCTCGTACACGTCCGTGCGTGCCAGCGAATCCAGGTCGGCGAGAGGCTGGGACCGCGAGAACGCTCCTGTGCCTACCTGCAGCACCCGCAACAGGGCGGAGCATAGACCGGTGAAGCGGGCGAACATGGCGGAGTCGCCGTCGGAAAGCCCAGGAATGTGAGCGGTCCGGAGCAGCGCCACGGCCTCCGCAGCGCCCTCGGTCTCCCCCTGACTCAGCCGCCATTGGAAGCCGACACACAGGTCACGGTACTGCTCCCGGCGCTCGCCCCGGTCGGTGGCCGGAACCTTCGGGAGCGTCACCATCCGGCGCACGATCTCGGGGATTCCGACGGTATCTCCCTGCCAGTAGAGCGCGGTAAGGACCCGCTCCCGCAATGCGGACCGCGACGAGTTCGCGGCCAAGTCCCTGTTCGCCTCCGCTGGGCGGCCGCCGTTGAGTGCGAGACCCGCGCGGATTTGTCGGAGCAACGAGGCATAGTCACCGGTCGCGCCGACCATGTCTTCCGCGATGGCTCTCGCCACATCCTCGACCGCGATGCCAGTCCACTGCGTGAACATGAATATCAGGGCGGGCAAATCGCGGGGGCGGGTCTGATTGGCCCAGAAGGCTCGCCGGGCACTGTCTCCGCGCGCGAGGGCCCGGTGCCACTGGAGGTAGTGCGCCTGCCTGCCGGCGGTGTCCGCCTCGAGCCCGAGCGCGGTAAGCCGAAGCACCTCGGCCGTGTCTCCGGCGATCTGAGCCAGGTCCACCATGTGGGTGAGCGGCTCCGCGAACAGTGGCGACCGCACCGTCGCGCTGGAGTCGAGGGTGGTTGCCGAATCGATGGACCAGCCACGCTGAAATGCGCTGCGGGCCTGCTCGAGCGCCGAGTCCTGCCCGGCCAGGATACCCCAGTGGAAGTAGGTGTCGCCGAGGACATACCAGACGTGCGGCTCGTTCGGGTAGGCGGTCACTGAGGCCCGCCGGTGGGCGAACATTGCCGGCGCACCCGCCCATGGGCGTTGCGACGATTTGAGCAGCGCGCGGTCCGTGGGGCTCAACCGGTCCCGTCCCATCCACACGAGCCGGCGGGCCCGCTCCAGGTCCTCGTCCCCCCCAAGAACCCCGAGCCAGCCCGAAAGCCTCTCGAGCTCCAGCGCCGCGAGCGCGAACGTCGAGTCGAGCACCGTGGCCTCGTGGAGGTACCGGATTGCCTCCTCCAGGTGGCCGCGGCGGTACGCGGCGCGCCCCCTCGCGAACGCGCGCACTGCCGCCAGCGAGTTGCTCATCAACAACCCGAGGCGTTGCCGGTCGACACCCGCATCGATGCCGACCAACTGGGCCGTGAGACGGTCCACCAGGACCGGCAGGCTGTCCGCGGGTCCGGTGACGGTCACGCGAGGCCCGGGCTGATGCTCACCAACCGGCCGGACGGATGCCGAGAGGACGAGGCGAGCCGGGCTCCCGGCGACGGCACCTTCGAGGACCCTACCTGCGCCGATCCGGCGCGCCAAACGAGCATCCGCCCCGCCGGTCGTATCGCCCCGCGCCCGGGCCCGATACCAGGCTCCCAGCACCGTCCGGGGATCGGCCACCTGCAGCGCCGTGTCTCCGCTCAACTGAGTCGAGAACAGATCGACCATTCCCTCCCCGAGCCAGGCGAGATCCGGCGCGGCGGCCGAGACGTCGAACGGAAGGACTGCCACCCGGCGGGACTCGGTCGGCGTGGTGGGGATCGGCCGCAAGTGCCAGAGCGCGAGCAGCCCGAGGCCGCCGAGCGCGAGTGCCCCAACGATCCTCCACCTGCGGGTCCGCGCAGGTGCAGAGCCTCTGACCAGCGGCCCGGCTCCCGCAACCGCGGCAGCGAGCTCACCGGCCGAGGCGAACCGGTCGCCCGGGACCTTGGCGAGCCCCCGCCGGAGCGCCGCCTCGAGGTAATCGGGAATCTCGGGCCGAGCCGTGCGCACCGAGGGGACCGGATCGAGCGCGTGACGGGCCATGACCGCGCGCGGGCTCGACCCCAGGAACGGCGGGTCGCCCACCAGCATCTCGTACATCACGCAGGCGAGGCTGTACACGTCCGACCGTGCGTCCACCCGCCTGGCCGTGGCCTGCTCGGGACTCATGTAGGCCGGTGTGCCCAGCGAGAGTCCCGTCTGGGTCAGCTTGTCCCCACCCGCGGCATCCAGCGCCGTCGCGACCCCGAAGTCGGCGACCACCACCCGCTCGGCGTCCAGCAGGATGTTCTCCGGCTTGATGTCCCGGTGCACGATCCCCTGGGCGTGTGCATAGTCCAGCGCGGCCGCGACCTGGCGGCAGATCCCGATCGCCTCCTCCAGCCCGAGCTGAGTCTCCCGCTGCAGCCGGGCACGCAGCGACTCCCCGGGAACGTACGGCATCACGTAGAACGACCGCGCCTCACCCCCACCCAGCACGGTGGTGCCCGAGTCGAAGAGCGGCAGGATGTTCGGATGCTGGAGCCGGGACGCGATGGAGATCTCGCGGAGAAACCGGTCGGCGCCCAGGGCCCCGGAGAGCTCCGGATGCAGCGTCTTGAGCGCCACCAGCCGGTCGTGGGGCAGGTCACGCGCCAGGTAGACCGTCGCCATCCCGCCGCGGCCCAGCTCGCGCTCGATGCGATACCGGCCGCACACCGGGCTCCCCGGGCCCAGCGCATCGATGCCGCCACCACCGTCGGGCCTCCTCATGACCGGAGCGCGTCCCGGAATGCCGCCGCACTGGGCCACCGGTCGGCCGAATCCTTGGCCAGAGCCCGGAGCAGCGCGCGCTCCACCCCGGCCGGCACCTCGGGACAGACGGTGCGAACCGGTGGCACCGGGTCGGCGGCGTGGCGAGCCAGGATGACATGGGGCGAGCGTCCCGCGAACGGAGGCACGCCGGCCAACATCTCGTAGAGCACGCAGGCCAGGCTGTAGACGTCGCTTCGGCCGTCCAGCCGGCGGCTCCCACGACCCTGCTCCGGACTCATGTAGGCCGGCGTCCCCAGGGCGACTCCCGACGCGGACAGCCGCTCCCCGCCCGCCGCCTCGAGCACGTGCGCGATTCCGAAATCGGCCAGGAAGGCGTGCTGCCCCTCCAGCAGCACGTTCTCGGGCTTGACGTCCCGATGCACGAACCCGCGTTCATGGGCATATCCCAGCGCATCGGCGAGCTGGGAGGTGATCCCAAGCGCTGTCTCGAGCGGGAGCTGGACCTCCCGCGCCAGGCGCTGTCGCAAGGACTCGCCCGCCACGAAGGGCAAGACGAAGTAGCGACCCTCTTCGTCCGAGTCGTAGAGCGGCAGGATGTGGGGATGGTGCAGGCGGGCGAGGATCGCGATCTCGCGCCGGAACCGCTTCGCGCTCAGCGTCGCGGCGAGGTCCGGATTCAGCACCTTGAGCGCGACCGGCCGGTCGTGCTTGCGGTCATGCGCGAGAAACACCGTGGCGGCGGTGCCTCGCCCGAGCTCCCGCTCCACCCGGTAACGCGGCTCCTGCTCCCCATTCCCCGTGACTGATCTGGCGGGCGCCGCCATCAGGTGCTCGGCGCGGAGCCGTTCCACCAGCGTGATCAGGTCCGATGCCGGTGACGTCGCCAGCTCCGCCCGAACCCGGGCGTCGTAGGCCTGGGCGTGCCGCATGGCGGCAGTCCAGTCGCCGCCGGCCGCCAGGGCCCCAATCAGACCGGTGGCCGCCCGTTCGCTCAGTGGATCCGCGGCCGCCAGCTCCCGCCAGTGTGCGATCTCGAGCGTGTGTTGCTCGGCCGCGCCCGCCCGGCGGGCGAGCCGATACAGCGCGGCGGCATGGGCCGTGGCCAATCGGGCTCGCTCCTGCTCCATCCACTCCTCGAACGCCGCCGAGTCGTCCAGGTAAAAACCGTCGAGGAAGGGGCCGCGGTAGAGCGTGACCGCGTCGGACAGCGCGCCGGCCGCGAGCGCCGCATCGAACTCGGCGACGTCGGAGCTGATGGCTTCCGGGTTGAGCCGGACGGGGTCGGTGCCGAGAAAGAGGTCGCCCTGCGCCTGCCGCCGCAGGTAGTAGAGCAGCTGTTGCAGCCCGTGCCGCGCGCCTTCGATCGGGCTCTCGGGCCAGAGATAGGCCATGAGCTTGTCGCGCGTGCACCCCCGCTCACCGGCCACCGCAAGCAGGGCCAGCAACGCGAGGCGCTGGCGCTGGGAAGCCACCACCTCCGTCCCGTCCGTCAAGCTGAGGCCGCCGAAGGTGTGCAGTCGCACCGTGCGGCGTATGAGGGGCATATGAGGGCGGCATGATGCCGTTGGATGATAGTACCGGCGCTTACTGGGGTGGGCAAGCACGACGCGCCGCCCGCCCGCTCATTGCCCCACACCTACCGGCTCAGGCTCTTCGGGGCAAACCACATGTCAGGGTCTTCGCCCGACCGGCGGGGATCGTCCCTGAACCCACTCATCGAGGAGGTCCCCGTGTTCCGTTCCAAGGCAGGTCCAATCCTGGCCGCGGCGGTCGCGCTGGTAGCCAGCGCCTGCAGCGACAGCGAGCCGGCGGCGCCGGCCACGTCCGAGGTGGCGCACCCGCAGTACCTCTACACCAACGGCCCCATCACCCCCAATGTCTACCGCACCGCTGAGGGCTTCGTGTTCGGACTGCCGGACTTCCAGACTGGCCTGCTGGCCTGGATAGGTCTGCCCTCCGATCCGACCGCCGACGTTGGCTGCGGTGGCGATCAGGAGCTTCCACTTGTGCCACTCCAGGCCGCGGGCTGGCAACAGGCGTTCAACGTCCTGGCCGTGGCCAAGGAGATCAATATCCACGTCTACGACCTCAACACTTTCGAGGACACTTGCTTCTCGCCGGTCATTGCGGCCGGTACCGGTCACGCGGTCTACACCGACAACGACTTTGAAGTTACCGGGCCGGGCGCCAACGCCTTCGGGCTCGACATTGGGGGAATCCTGACCACGGTTCCCGGCGGTGAGCCGGTGCGGGTGCAGGGGACAGTGCGCTCGCTCAACATGCCGGACGGATCATTCCGAAGGGTCACCAGCCATCTGTCGCTGACTCCGGTTGGGGGGCAGTAGCAGCAGGACTTTACTGGGGCCGAGGCATGAAATAGCCAACGACTCGGCCCCAGGTATTGCATTCCGGATGGCGCACTGGCTGCCGCACTTACCCTTCTCGAGGCGCTTCGAAAGTGTTTCTGAAATGGCTCAAACACCCTCGCACCACGCGACTGGGTCGCGGCGCCGGATCTTTCGCGAGCCGGTTCGGGGTGTCCTGGGTCATCGTGCGGGCCTTTTGTACAGGCGCTCCCGTCGGCGAGTATGTGGAGGCGAGAGGTCACCTGTGCCGAACCTGTGCCGGAACTGGAGACAACTGGGGACTACAGTGGACAACAGACCGAGGCGCAAGGTCAACAGCCACAACACCTGCGTGGTCTGCTCTTGTCGGCCGTCCGCCCTTCACCCGAACTTAGGATCCTGTCCCGTGAGGGGTGCGGGTTCGACTCCCGCCGTTCGCATCTTTTTCTAACGTCCCTCTTACATCACAGCCCAATGATGTCGGGGAAGCGGCCGCGGATCACTGAAGATGGCGGCACGCCGCGCTGCTTCAGCAGATCGCGCATGGTTCGGTCGCGTGCCGCTCCGGTGAGCAAGACCACGCGGGTCGCCAGGTGGGGGTTGCCCGCGATGTCCGGCTCTGCCGCGACGGTCGCCAGCGCCTCCCCGGCCGGACTCCGCCTCGCTGACCTCGAATCCGCTGTGCTCGAAGAGCTTGCGGAGCACGTCTCGAACCTGCTTTCGTCATCCACCAGCAGCACTCTGGGCAAAATTGACCCTGGGGAGTGCGATAGGGTAGATTCCCCGCATCATGAGTCAGATCACAGTGGAGAAAACCGCCGAGGATTCGGCCTCCAAGTCGCTCCGAGTGACCGTACCGGTCGACCGGGTGCACCAGGCCGAGTCCAAGGCGTTGCGCTACTACGTCCGGCAGGCGCGGTTGCCCGGCTTCCGCCCGGGCAAGGCCCCCGAAGGGGTGGTCCGCAAGCGCTTTGCCGACGCCATCCGGCAATCGGTGCTGGAGGAAGTCATCCGGGAGAGCTGGGAAACCGCCAAGACCTCCGAGTCGCTCAAGCCCATCGCCGATCCATCCATCCGGAACCTCAAGTTCGAGGAGGGGAGCCCGATCGAGTTCGAGCTCCTGGTCGAGGTGCGGCCCGAGATCAAGCTGGAGCGCATCGGCGGCTTCCGGCTGGAGCGGCGAGTGGCCCCAGTGACCGACGAGGCGGTGCAGGAGCAGCTCGCCCGCCTGCAGGAGCAGAAGGCGGCCTGGATCCCGGTGACCGGCGCCAAGCCCTCGCCCGGGCAGATGGTCCGGGTGGAGGTGGCGCCGCTGGATGAGGCCGGCGCGGGTGCGGCGCAGCCCTACGATCTGGTCCTGGGGCAGAACCAGGCGATTCCCGAGCTGGAAGAGCGCATCATGACGCTCCTCCCCGGCGAGACCACGGACGCGGAAGTCAAGTTTCCCGAGGATCACCCGGACGAAAGCCGGCGGGGCCAGACTCGACGGGTCCGGGTGACCCTGCACGAGGTGAAGCGCCAGGAGCTGCCCCCGCTGGACGATGGCTTCGCGCGCGAGGTGGGCGACTTCGAGAACCTGGACGCACTCCGCGCCGCCATCCGCCACGATCTGGAGCACGAGGCCTCCCGCGAGGCCGACGCCCAGGTGCGCCAGGGCCTGCTGGCCCAGATCGTGGAGGCCAACGGCGTCCAGGCACCCGAGTCGCTGGTGCACCGGCTGATGCACGGTTACGCCGAGACCTACCGGGTGCCGGCCGACCAGCTCCAGCAGTTCGAGCAGCAGTTCCACGAAGTGGCCGCGGCCCAGGTGCGGCGCGATCTCGTCCTCGACGCCCTGGTCGAGGCTCACGGGCTCCGTGCTACCGAGTCCGAGCTGGATGCGCGTATCGCCCAAATGGCCGAGGCGCGGGGCGTGCCGGCCGGGCAGGTTTACGGCTCGCTCCAGAAGGCCAACCGCCTGCCGGAGCTGGAGCGCGCGATCACCGAAGAGAAGGCGTTCGGTTTCCTCCTGGGTCAGTCCACAGTCGATGAGGTGAAGTCCTGACGATGGCCACTCTTTATCCGCCGTACATCATCGAACGCTCCAGCCGCGGCGAGCGGACTTACGACATTTTTTCCCGGCTCCTGATGGACCGGATCGTGTTCATGGGGGCGCCGATCAACGACGACGTCGCCAACATCATCATCGCCCAGCTGCTGTTCCTCGAAGCCGACAACCCCGACAAGGACATCTACCTCTACATCAACTCGCCGGGCGGCGTGGTGTCGGCCGGCATGGCCATCTACGATACCATGCAGCACCTGCGCGCACCGGTGAACACCATCTGCATGGGGATGGCGGCGTCGATGGGGTCGTTCCTCCTGGCCGCGGGCACCAAGGGCAAGCGGAGCGCCCTGCCCCACTCGCGGATCATGATCCACCAGCCCTCGGGCGGCGCCCAGGGTACCGCGTCGGACATCGAGATCCAGGCCCGGGAGATCCTGTACCTCCGCTCCAAGATGAACGCGCTCTACTCGATGCATACCGGACAGCCGATCGAGACCATCGAGCGGGACATGGACCGCGACCGGTTCATGAGCGCCGAGGAGGCCAAGGCGTACGGACTGATCGACAGTGTCTTCACACCTCGAAGAGACATGGTGGTACCCCTCCCGGATGGGAAGAAGGAGACTTGACGCCCCGGCGGCCGGGGACCACCTTTCCGGCAGCCATCCACCTCCATCGCGATCTGGCACCACATGTCCAACGACAAGCACCTCCGCTGCTCCTTCTGCGGCAAATCGAAGGACTCGGTCCGGAAATTCATCTCCGGCCCGTCGGTCTACATTTGCAACGAGTGTATCACGCTCTGCAATGAGATCCTGGCGGAGGACGAAGAACGCGAGGTCACGGACAGCATTACCCAGGTTCCTACACCGGCGGAGATCAAGGACGTCCTCGACCAGTACGTAATCGGGCAGGAGCGGGCCAAGCGGACCCTCGCCGTGGCGGTGTACAATCACTACAAGCGGATCAACGCCTCCGGCGGCCGGGACGTCGACGTCGAGCTGGACAAGTCGAACATCCTCCTCCTCGGCCCCACCGGGGTCGGCAAGACCCTGCTCGCACAGACCCTCGCCCGCATCCTCGACGTGCCGTTCACCATCGCCGACGCCACCACCCTCACCGAGGCCGGGTACGTCGGCGAGGACGTGGAGAACATCCTGGTCCGGCTGCTGCAGGCCGGCGAGTTCAACGTCGCCGAGTGCGAGCGGGGCATCGTCTACATCGATGAGATCGACAAGATCGCCCGGAAGTCGGAGAACCCCAGCATCACCCGCGACGTCTCCGGGGAAGGCGTGCAGCAAGCCCTGCTCAAGATCCTGGAAGGCACCATCGCCTCGGTGCCGCCCCAGGGCGGCCGCAAGCATCCGCAGCAGGAATACATCCAGATCAACACCAAGGACATCCTCTTCATCTGCGGCGGCGCCTTCGACGGGCTGGAGAAGATCATCGAGGCCCGCACCGGCCGGCAGCAGATCGGCTTCAACGGCGGGGCCCGCGGCACCGCCGTGGCGCTCGACGTCAAGAACCCCTATGCCGAGGTCGAGCCCGACGACCTGCTGCGCTTCGGCCTCATCCCCGAGCTGGTCGGACGGCTGCCGGTGGTGGTCTCGCTCGAGGCGCTGGACGAGGAAGCGCTGATGCGGATCCTGGTCGAGCCCAAGAACGCGCTCACCAAGCAGTACAAGAAGCTGTTCGAGCTGGAGGACGTGGGCCTCACCTTCGACCCGGAGTCGCTCCGCGCGGTGGCGCTCAAGGCGCTCAAGCGCGGCACCGGCGCCCGCGGACTCCGCTCGATCCTGGAGACCATGATGACCGACATCATGTACGATCTCCCCCAACGGGACGACGTGCGTGAGATCGTGATCACCAAGGAGTCGATCACCGAGGGCACCACGCCGCTCATCGTGACCGAGCGCGCGCGGACCAAGCGGGAGGCGTGAGGGCGGGGGGCGGCGGGAAGGGCGGGAAAGACGGAAAGGGCGGGAAAGACGGAAACGTTGGTCGGGGCGCACGCGGTGCGCCCTTCGCGCGCCAGGGCGTCGAGGCCAGTCCGCTGGAGGAGTTGCCGGTCGAGTTCGTGGGCTCCTTCCCGGATCCCCTGGTCGCGCTTGAGCCGCCGCTGCCGGAGATCGCGCTGATCGGCCGGTCCAACGTGGGGAAATCGAGCCTGCTCAACGCGCTGCTCGGGCGGCCGCTGGCGCGGATCAGCGGCACCCCCGGCAAGACCACCCTCCTCAACGCCTATCGCCTGCCCGGGTTCTACCTGGTGGACCTTCCCGGGTACGGGTTCGCCCGGGCGGGCAAGGCGGCGCGGGCGGGCTATCGCACCCTGGTGACCCGCTATCTGCGCGAGCGATCCACCCTCGCCGGGGTCATCTGGCTGCTCGATGCCCGCCACCATCCGTCGAGCGACGACCTGGAGATGCAGGACCTGCTGAGCGAGAGCGGCCGGCCGGTGCTGGCCGTGCTCACCAAGGGAGACAAGCTGACCCGGTCGGCCCAGCAATTGCATGTGCGGGAGATCGCGGCTGCATTGGGCATCCCCGAAGAGCAGATCCAGCTCACCAGCAGCAGGTCACACTCCGGCATCGCGGATCTCGCCGCGAGCGTTCTGGCAGCCCTGGGAGGAGAGCAATGAGGATCCCGCTGCGGTGGTTGGGAGGCTGGCTGGCGGCAGGCACGATCGGCGCGTCGGCCGTCGCCGCTCAGGCGGCCGGCCCGGCCTCGAGCCGGCTTCCGCCGCCGGGCTACGGGTCGCTGACCCAGAACGATCTCGCGCTGCGGGTGGTCACGCCGGACATCGAGGTGCGCTTCGTTCCGCTCGATCAGCGGGTCACCCGGCTGCTGGCGAAAGACTCCTGGGAGTCGCTCCAGAGCCTGGTTCAGTCGCGGCGGGCCGCGATCGATTCGGTCGCCTCCATGGCGGGGGTCTCGCGACCCGGGCTCGCGCTGGTGACCTTCTTCGGCCAGCGCACCAACGCACGGTTCGATCCCCAGACCCTCACCGTCGGGGTACGGAACCGCATCTTCCGCCCGCTCGGCATCGTGCCGTTCTCGGGCCGGTTCACCGGCCAGCAGCTGGACGTGCGCGAGCAGGTGAGCGGCGTCTTTCTGTTCGAGCAGGACCTGCCCGTGGACGACTCGTTCACCGTCTCCTACAACGGTGTGACCTCGGGCGATTGGACCACCAAGCAGCGGCAGCTCGATCGCGAGCGCGCGCGGGTGGCGCTCCGGGCCCGCGCCGACGTGCGCGACACGGCGGCCGCCGACAGCACCCGCTGAGGCATCAGAGGGTGAAGCTCCGGAGCACGCCCGGTGCCGGCGCGCCTGACACCAGCATGGCGGTCGAGAGGGCATCGGCCTCGAGCCCGCTCCGGGCCACCACCGACACCTGAGCCAACGCGTCTGCCGGCCAGCCGGTCGACGGATCCATGACGTGGCCCCACACCGCGCGCCCGTAGCGGACCACCGAGACGGAGTTGGATGACGTGGCGAGCGCCGCATCGCTGAGGCGGGTCGCCGCGAGCATGCCGCGACCCGGGCGGGGATCGGCGACCTCCACCAGCCAGCCCGGTTCCCCGGGCGGCGCGCCGAGCGCGTAGCAGTCGCCGCTGATGTCCAGCATGGCCCGACGCACCCCTGCCCGCCTGAGCACCGCGACCGCCCGGTCGAGCCCATAGCCCACCCCGATCCCGCCCAGGTCGAGCCTGCTCTCCCGGCTCGGCAGCTCCACGCGATCCCCATCCACCACTACCCGAGTCGCCTGAACCACGCGCCGGGCCGCCGCGATCTCCGGCGCGGTGGGTTCCCGGGTTCGTGACGCATGGAAGCCCCAGGCACGCATCAGCGGCTCGACCGATGGATTGAATGCCCCCGCGGTGGCCCGCTCGAAACCGAGTGCCGCGACGAGCACCTCCGCCAGGTCCGACCCGACCCTGATCGCCGGCCGCCCGGCACGCCGGTTCAACTCGCAGAGATCGCTGGAGTCGTCGAACCCCGAGAGCGCGTGCTCAACCCGCCAGAGCTCGGCCAGCGCGGCCTGCGCAGCTTCGTAACCGGCGGCCTCATCCGCGGCGAAGAGCTGCAAGTGCACCGGCTGGCCCATCGCCCAGGACCAGCGCTCGACCAGACGCTCGCCCGTGCGGCGGGCAGCCCCGCGGCGCACGGCAGCCGGCAGTGCGCCCGGGAGCACGCCGATGAGGCCGGCGCCCAGCATCCCGAGAAACCGACGCCGCCTCATGCGGGCTCCGCCGGCCGCGCCAGCTCCCGCAGCACCAGAAGCGACTGGACGTAAAACGTGATCGCCATGAGCGCGCTGGACGCCGCGAGCAGCCAACTGAACCGGCCATCGACGTACCGCATGAGCCACATCGCGGAGAACGATACCAGAAGCGCCACGAACGGCTCCACGATCAGCGTCCGCCGCCACGCCTCGGATGGCCACTCGCAGAGCGCGAGGGCCAGCCCGCTCAGGACGAAGATCACCGCCATGCTCAAGAGATGGGTGTGGGTGATCGTGAGCATCTCCGTGAACGACTTGGGAAACTCCATCTCCGCTTCGCTGCCCGCGGAGTCGGCGCCGTTTCCTCGGTAATGGGCGGCGACGCCGGCCGGGGTCATACCGGTGGTATGGTGAACGAAGAGCAACGAGGTCGTGTAGCCCACCAGTTGAATGATGGTGATCCATCGGCCGAGCGCTCGGATCGGCGCCGGCATTCGGCGCCAGCTCACTTGAGCCTTCCGGACTGATGCCAGCCGGTCAGCTCCGCCAAGGCTTGCCGGACGCTCCGGGTCACGGCATTCGAGCTGATGGTGGCTCCGGAGATGTTGCGGATGTCCTTCCCGACCTGCAGCGGTGCGCCGGTGGTCTTGCCGCGAAACTGCTTCCGCCACGAGTCATAGGCCACCTCTCCGCCGTGCGGCTCCCGATAGACCAGGATGTCGATGTCCTTGAGGCGATCCTCCGGATCGATGGCGACCAGATAGGTGATGGGCTGGTCCTTGCCCTTCACGTTCCGCACCTCAGCAAAGCCGAGCAGCGCGCCAGCCCCCGAGATGCGCAACACCGTGGTGGTGTCGACCCGGATGCTGTCGATCATGGCGCCTTTGCCGTAGACCCGCTCGATCGACTTGGCCAGCTTCCCGGGGGGAGCCGACTGAGCCGCAGAGGCCCGGGCCACCAGCAGCGAAAGCACGAGGACCGGCAGGACCCGCATCTCAGCACACCCCGGAAGATCCATGTGGCCGTTGAGAATAGCGGTGACATCGAGGCCCCACAACGCCGTGACGGTCCACCTCAGAACTCATAGCCCACGCCGAGGGCCAGCACCTCGTTCTCGCCCACACTGGCCTTGTTGCGGCGGAGCTGGTAGTCGCCCTTGAAGATCACGTTGTAGAGCGGCTTGTAGGAAAGCCCGAAGGTGGTCACCCGGCGCGCGAGCGCATCGTCCTTGGCGGCGTTGTCGGGGACCGACGCCTGGGTATCGTAGTTCTCGTAGCGGATGAAGGCATTGAGTCGCTGGGCCGATGCGGGCGCGAGCTGGGCAAGCAAGTTGTAGGCCCCCTCGACGTAGCCACCGGTGATCCGGCTGGCCACGCTCGCGCCGTTTGCCACGCTGATCAGATCGGCCTTGGAGATGTGGATGTTGGCGAACACTCCGCGGAAGGCGAACGCCCCCACGTCGTACCGGACGTCGGCGGAGCTCAGGAACACCGGCGCGTCGAAGGCGCCGTCGCCGATGGCAGGATTCTGGTTGGCGGTGCCGCCGTACCAGAACGAGCCTCCGATCCGGAGTCCCGGACGGGTCCACTCGAGCCGGCCGGTCACCGATGGGTTGGCGAAGCTCGCCTCCTTCCCCTCCTGCCTCCCTCCACGGATCCCGGTCTCCGCCGAGAACCCCTCGGCCAGGAGGCCGTTGACCAGGTAGATGCGGTAGCTGAGCCCGGACGAGCCTGGCAGGGTACCCACGGCCCCGACCCCGATGTCGCGCCAGGTCGTGGGGATCACCTCCTGCTCCAGCAGCGGGCGGTCGACGCCGTTGAAGGTGGGTGGCTCGTGCGTCTCGTTGATGATGCCGATGGGCGGGAGCACCAGGCCGGCGCGGAGGGTGACGACAGGCGAGAAGGTGTAGTCGAGATAGAGCTGCTCCATGGCCACCTCGCCGCCCTCTTCGCCCCCCTCCACCTTGGTGTCCTCGACCTCGAGCTCGGAGTGGAAGGCGATGCGCTCGTTGAAGGTGTGCGCCAGGTAGACCACGAAGCGCTTGACGTTGACCTCGCCGGGGGTATCGGGGCCGGTGGCGTTGGTGAAGTGGACCTCGCCGTAGCCTCCGATGGTGGTCGATTCTTTCGCCTCCTCCTGGGCGGCGAGGGGGGGGACGGTCAGTAGGAGCGCGAGGACCCAGGGGAGGAGGGTGCGCATCAACGGCCTCAAAGACTAGTTGAGAATGATTATCAGCAGAATGGCTACTACCTTATTCCCGTTTGGCACTGGTGTCAACACCGCCCCCCGATCATCATTTCAGCACGGTTGCATCCGATCGCAAATTCTTCGACGGCCACCGAGGCCACGATGGCTTATCTCCCACTCCGCTCGGTCTCTCTCCCCGAGACCCCGGAGCAGATCTTCGACGGCTGGCTGGCCGACATCAAAGCCCGCCTCGCCGCCCCCGATGCCGACTGGTACCGCCTCACCCGGGACATCCTGTTCGAGATCTATTTCCCCGGCGTGGCGGACTACGACTCGCTGCTGCAGGACCCGGCCACCCCGGCCGGCACCCGGGCCGCGCTGCTCTGTCTCGACCCGCGCAACATCACCCTGGAGCCCGAGTACTACGCCGACGTCGATCCGGTTCGCTACGCCCGGGTCAAGCCGCTCCACTGGTTGTGGCAGAGCTTCGACCGCTCGCCCCTGGGCGGTGGCAACGTGCACCTGGGAGTGCGGTTCCGCCGCCTCCTGGCGCCGCACCTCTTTGCCCGTGTGGGACGGAACTTCAAGTGCTTTCAGTTCGTCGAGTTTTCCTACGGGTACAATCTCGAGGTGGGCGATGACTGCGTCATCCATCGCTACGTGCTGCTGGATGATCGCGGCGGGATTATCCTGGGCGACCGGGTGAGCGTCTCGGACTTCGCCAACATCTACAGCCACACCCACAGCATCGTGGACCAGAAGGACGTCACCAACGTGCGCACCATCCTGGAGGACGACGTGCGCATCACCTATCACGCGACCGTGCTGGCCGGCGTGCGGGTGGGGCGGAACGGCATGGTGGGCGCCAACGCCGTCGCCACCAAGGACGTCCGCCCGTACCACGTGAACGTCGGCATCCCCGCCAAGTCGGTCCGGGTGAAGCCGAACGCGCCCCCTGAAGCCTACATCAGCGAGCGGGTCTCCCGTCGGGACTCGCCGGAGCCCTGACCTCTGCCTCGATCCCACGAGCGCTGGTACCTCTCTCCCTCCGCCATCGCGGCCTGGGCGCTGCTCGGCAGCGCCCTGATCGCCTCGATCCTGGGAGGCTTCCCCCGCCTGCTTGCCCTGGCGATGGGTGTCTGCGGCGCGCTCATCGTGGTGCTGGCCACCTGGCGGAAGGAATGGGAGGTGCCGCTGCACGCGATGGCGGCCGCGCTCCTCGGGCTGGTGGCCTGGCTCTCGAATGGCAGGATCTGGTGGCTGCCGCTCCTCGCGGTGGTGACCATCTCGGCCAGCTTCTGGATGGCGATCACCCGTGGCCGGCGCCGCCTGCGCGAGTCGGAGAACAAGTGCGAGCAGCTCGCCAGCCAGCTCGATCGACGAATCAGCGAGCTCTTCTCCCTGCAGGAGCTGAGCTACGTGCTCTCCGAGTCGATCCAGCTCGAGCGCATCGTCGACCAGGTGGCCAAGTACGCCGGACGCTTTCTCCAGGCGGACGGCGCCATCGTGGTCCTGGCGGACGACGAGCAGGGCCGGAAGCTCCGGGTGGTGGGGGCGGCCGGCACGCTGGAGCCGCTCCTGGGGCAGGCCAGCGAGGACCCGGAGACCACGCTGGTCCGGTTCGCCATCAGCCGGGAGCGGATCGAGGTGGCGCAGGGAGTGACCACGCCGACCGTGACCCTGATCGGCGGCCACACCGTGCGCTCCGCGGCCGTGGCACCGCTCCGCTCCCAGGGGCTCACCATGGGCGCGCTCGCGGTGGCCGACCGGCGCGGCGGGCAGTTTACCACCGAGGATCTCTGGCTGCTCTCGACCGTCGCGACCAACGCCTCGGTGGTGCTGGCCAACTCACGGCTGTACGAGATGGTCCGGCGCAGCAAGGAGGAATGGGAGACCGCCTTCAACGCGCTCACCGAGGGCATCGCCGTCGTGGGACCGGGCGACGCCGTCCTCCGGGCCAACCGCGCGCTCGCGGCGCTGGCCGACATGCCCGAGGCGGAGCTGGTCGGCCGCAGCTTCTGCCAGGTGCTCTTCGGCATCTCGGAGACGGTGGACGAGCTGATCCGGGCGGCCCACCGCGGCGAGCGGACCGCGCCCCTGGTCGTCCGGCTGGAGCGGGCCCAGCGGGTGCTCCGGCTCACCGCCGCTCCGCTGGCCGAGCGGGCGGCGCCCGGCCCGGTGGTGATCCTGGCGGAGGACGTCACCGAGCAGCGGATCATGGAGGCGCAGCTCATCCAGAACGACAAGATGGCCTCCATCGGCCAGCTGGTCTCCGGCGTCGCGCATGAGCTCAACAACCCGCTGACCTCGATCGCCGGCCTCGCCGAGCTGCTGCTGGAGCGCGACGCCCATCCCGACTTCCCCCGGGAGCACCTCCGGGTGATTCACGACCAGGCCGAGCGGGCCGGGCGGATCGTGCGGAACCTGCTGACGTTCGCACGGAAGGGCGCGCCGGAGAAGGCCGCCGTCGACCTCAACGACGTGGCGGCGCGAACCTCGCTCCTCATCGTCTACGAGCTGCAGCTGCACGGTATCGAGCTGGAGTCCGCGCTGAGCGGCGAGCCGGTGGTGGTGCTGGGCGATCGCTACGAGCTGCAGCAGGTGCTGCTCAATCTAGTGACCAACGCGGTGCAGGCGGTGAGCAGTCTGCCGCCGGGCCAGCCGCGCCGCATCACCCTCGCCACCAGCCGCACCGACGGCGAGTCGATCCTCCGGGTGCGCGACACCGGCCCCGGCGTGCCCGCCCACCTGGTCTCCCATCTCTTCACGCCATTCTTCACCACCAAGGGCCCCGGCGAAGGCACCGGGCTCGGACTGTCGCTGAGCTATGGGCTGGTGAAGTCGCACGGGGGGGAGTTGAGTTACGAGCCCTCACCCGAGAGCGGCGCGGAATTCCGGGTCAGACTGCCGTCCTACGCCGCGCCGCCGGAGCTCCGCGAGGCGGAGCCGGCGGAACGCCGGATTCGCACCCGGCGAATCCTGGTGGTGGACGAAGATCCCGTGGTGCAGCGGCTGGTGAGCGCCCTGTTCGCGCCCGAGGGGCATCTGGTGGAGGCGGCGCGCACCGGCGAGCAGGCGATGCGGCGCATCGGCGAATGCCCCTTCGACCTGATTATCTCGGAGGCACGCATCCTGGCGGGTCCGTCGGAGCTCTTCGTGCACGCGCTGGCGGAGGCATGTCCCGACGCCGGCAGGTATCTGGTGCTGGCCCACAACGGCGAGGTCGACCTGCCCGATCCGTTTCCCGGCATCACCCCGTACCGCACGCGAAAGCCGTTCAACCTGCGCGAGCTGCACGCGATCGCGCTACAGGTCTTCGCTAATAGCCTGCCGCACTCGCCGGCTTCCACGGCAGCACGCTGACCCGTCCGTGGACCCGCAAGGCCGCCGCGTTGGCGTCGGTGGTGGCCCAATAGTTTCCTCCGGCGACCAGATCGGGCGCGTCGATGAACCATCCCGCCGCCCGGAGAAAGACGTTGCCGGTGACCTCGGTGCCGTGCCCGGCCGAGTCGATCACCAGCCCGCTTCCCACCCCGTCGAACAGGTTTCCGCGAACCCGGCTGCCCGTGGTGGCCTCCAGCACGATCCCCTGCTCCAGGCCGCCCAGCACGTTGTCGTCGATCCGGTAGCCCCGGCTCGCCGGAGCGCCCCTCTCCGGGGCCACCACGCGGATCCCCACGCGCGCGCCCAGCAGCACGTTGGACTCGATGGTGTTGTCGCTCCCGTGGGCGACGGTAATCCCGGATTCCCGCGCGCCGATCACGGTATTGCCCCGGAGGGTGCTGGCGCTCACCCGGATCAGCCGGAAGCCGGCGGCGGCGCTGTCGGCCCGGTTCTCCAGGAAGGTGACGCTCCAGGTGAACAGCGCGGCGAAGCCGCTCTCCTGGGCGAGCGACGCGTCGTTGCGAATGATCAGGTTGCCGATCGAGGCATGCGCCAGCGGCGGCTGGCCGGTGACCAGGACCCCGGTGCTCGACGCGGTGAGATCGTTGTCGGTGATCGTATTGGAATCGCTGGCCTCGCGGAGGAGGACGGCCGCGGCGGCGCATGCCAGGCTGGGCGTCGGGCAGCGTCGCGTGCGGGTGGCCTCATTCCGCACGATCAGGTTGTGCGACGAGCTCCAGAGGTGGATCGCCCACCCGCTGTTGCCGGTGAGGGTGTTGTCGGCCAGGTATGAGTCGCGGGCCTCCACCAGGCCGATCCCGTTCTGGCTGTCACGCGCGGTCACGCCGGTGACGGTGGCACCCACGGTGTTGCGCAGCAGGATGGCGCCGCCGTAGCGTTCGATGGCCTCCACCCGGGCCGGATCCAGCCGGTCGGTCGAGTCGGCCCGCTGGGCGGACGAGCGGAGCGGCTGGGCCCGGCTGCCGGAGAGGTCTCCCCCGATGATCCGGTGGCCATGGCCACCTTCGACGCGCACCCCGAAGCGGTATCCCCGCACGACCCCGCCGACCACGGTGATGCCATCCACCCCCTTGCTTGCGATTCCGATCCCGGCGTAGCGCTCAGGTACCGAGTCTCCGCTCTCCAGGGTCACGCCGGTGAGGTCGATGCTGGTGCCCGAGGACGCGGCGATGATCACGCCACGCTCCGTCGGATCGGCGATGCGGTAATGCCCGGGGCAGATGCGGACCTCTCCTTGCACCTGGGTGGCCGCGCGGCTGGGGCGGATACACGGGGCCGCGGCCGTGCCGGCGCGTGCGGCGGGCGCGGAGAGCAGCAGGCCGGCGGTGACGCCGAGCAATGCCCACGCGCTCACGGTCGCACCGGATAGCCGCGGGCCCGGAGGTACTCGCGGGCCTCGGGCAGACTCGATCCCTGGAAGTGGAAGATCGTGGCCGCGAGCACGCCGTGTGCGCCGGCCTCGAGCGCTTGGGCGAGGTGCTCCAGCCGTCCCGCGCCGCCCGAGGCGATGACCGGGATGGAGACGGCGGCCGCCGCGGCCGCGAGCAACTCCAGGTCGTAGCCGGCGCCGGTTCCGTCCCGGTCCATCGACGTGAGGAGGATCTCGCCGGCGCCAAGCGATTCCAGTTGACGGATCCAGTCGACTGCCTCCAGCGAGGTCTGCTCCCGGCCCCCGTTCACCATGACAGTGAGCCGGCCGTCGATGCGCTTCACGTCCACCGCCGCCACTACGCACTGGGTGCCGAAGCTTTCGGCCAGGCGGGAGACCAGCGAGGGGTCGCGCACGGCCGCGGTGTTCACCGAGACCTTGTCCGCCCCCGCCCGGAGCGCGGCACCCGCATCGGCCACCGTGCGGATGCCGCCGCCGACCGTGAACGGAATGAAGATCGACTCGGCCACCTGGGTCACCATCGCGAGGGTGGTCTTCCGCTCCTCCGGGCCGGCCGAGATGTCGAGGAATACCAGCTCGTCCGCGCCCTCGGCGTCATAGCGGGCGGCCTGCGCCACCGGGTCGCCCGCGTCCCGGAGCGACTCGAAGTGCACGCCTTTCACCACCCGGCCTCCGGCCACGTCGAGGCAGGGAATGATCCGCCGGGCTAGCATACGCGCAGCACGTCCTCGACGGCTCCCGCGTCCCCCGCGGCGAGCAGGGCGATGATGTCCTCCAGCGCCCGCGCCTCCCGTGGCCAGGCGAAGCGCCGGCGCGCGGCCTCCGGCGCCAGCCACTCCGAGTGGTCGTGCTCGGTGCCCAGGCGCACGGTGGCATCCGCCGGCACGAACGCGGCGAAGACCGGTACCAGCGCAGCCTCGTCCGAGCGGTGCAGGTAGAACGTTTCCATCCGGCTCAGGTTGTACAGCCGAACCGGCGTGAGACCGGTCTCCTCCATCAGCTCCCGCAGGGCGGCCGCCACGGGCCGCTCGTCGGGCTCGATGTGGCCGTGCACCGCTTCCCAGGAACCGGGGCAGCGGCCGCCCGCGGCGCGCCGGAGTACCAGGCACTCGAGGGCCGGTCCCGTTCCGCGGAGGACGTAGACGTCGACCAAGGCTACCCGGATCGTGGTCACGGCCGCCACCGGGCGAATCCGTCCAGCAGCTCGATGCCGGCGCGCTGGGACTTCTCCGGATGGAACTGGGTGCCGATCACGTTGTTCCGGCCCACCACCGTGGGAAAGACGCCGTCGTAGGTCCCGGTGCCGAGCACCGCATCGTCGGCCAGCTCGGCCGGATGATAGCTGTGCACGTGATAGAAGAACTGGGACCCGTCGGGAAAGAGCGGCGCAAGCACCGGGTGCCGGCGGCCGGCGACGGTGAGATCCACCCGGGCCCAGCCCACGTGCGGCACGTGCAGCGCCGTCACGAAGCGTCGGACCGTCCCGGGAAGGAGAGCGAGTCCGTGCGCCTCCGGCGCCTCCTCGCTGGTCTCGAAGAAGAGCTGCAGGCCCAGGCAGATCCCCATCACCGGGCGGCCGGCGGTCGCGACTTCCCGGACGGCGGCCCCCAGGCCGCTGGTCTCCAGCGTGCGGGAGGCCTGGCCGAAGTGTCCCACGCCCGGGACGAGCACATGATCGGCCGCACGGACTTGGTCCGGATCGGTGGTGAGCCGCGCCGAGTGGCCGCCCGCGGCGAGCGCCCGCACCACGCTGGTGAGGTTGTTCACCCCGTAGTCCACCACCACGATCACAGCGTGCCCTTGGTGGATGGTACTCCGGTGACCCGCGGGTCCAGCTCGGTGGCGGCGTCGAGCGCGCGGGCGAACGCCTTGAACGCCGCCTCCACGATGTGGTGCGGGTTGTCGCCCCGGACCAGGTCGAGATGGACGGTGAGCCCCGCGTTGAGCACCAGCGCGCGGAAGAACTCGGGGGTCAGGAACACATCGTAGTCGCCCAACATCTGCCACTTGGGGATGTCGATCTGGTACGTGAGATGCGGCCGCCCCGAGACATCGACCACGGCGCGCACCAGCGCCTCGTCGAGCGGCACGAGTGCGTCGCCGTACCGGCGGATGCCGGCGCGGTCGCCGAGGGCGCGGGCGAGGGCCTGCCCGAGGGCGATACCGGTGTCCTCGACCGTGTGATGGCCGTCCACGTGGAGATCCCCCCGCGCCTCGATGGTGAGATCGAGCAGTCCATGCCGGGCCAACGCTTCCAGCATGTGATCGAAGAAGCCGATCCCGGTGTGCACCGTGGCCGTGCCCCGGCCGTCCAGGTCGACCTGGACATGGAGATCGGTCTCCTTGGTTGTGCGTCTGATCTCAGCGGTGCGGCGCATGGCTAGCCGGCGGGGGCGGAAAGACGGGAAAGACGGGAAAGACGGGAAGGTCCCCGCCCCGGCCCCGCGATCTGCTCGGGTCTCGATTTATGCATCACCTTCCCGTCCTTCCCGTCTTTCCCGTCTTTCCCGCCCTTCCCGTCCTTCCCCCAGCATCCCTTCCAGCGCTCCCGCCACCGCCTCCATGTCCTCCGGCGTCCCCACCGAGATCCGCAGGCACTCCGCCAGCTCGGGCGCGCTGGAGACGTCGCGAACCAGGATCCCATGCTCCTGGTACAGCCGGGTGAACACCACTCTCGCCGGCACTCCCTTGCAGCGTATCAGGACGAAATTCGCCGCAGTGGGATACACTGTGATGCCGGCGAGGCCCGTGATGCGCCGGACGAACCGTTCCCGGGTAGCAGCGATCTCGCGCACCCGCTCCGCCAGCACCCCGCGGTGCCGCAGCGCCACCGCCGCCGCTGCCAGCGTCACCAGATTCAGGTTGTACGGTAGCTTGCCCTTGGCGATCTCGCGCGCGACCGCTGGGTGCGCCAGCGCCAGACCGAACCGCAGCCCCGCCATGCCGAAGGCCTTGGAGAAGGTGCGCAGGACCACCAGCCGCGAGGTCGTGGCCAGGAGCGGCACCGCCGTGGGGCCGCCGAACTCCTGGTAGGCCTCGTCGCACACCACCAGCGCGCCCGTCTCTTCCAGCACCCGCGCCACGGCGTCCGCCGGCAGCGGCGATCCGGTCGGGTTGTTGGGCGAGTTGAGCACCACCACCCGGGCCCGCTCCCGCACCGCCGCTTCGATGATGGCCCCGATGTCGTACGCGAAATCGCGGCCCAGCTCGACCGCGCAGTAGCGGCCGCCCAGCACGTTGGTCAGCAGCCGGTAGAGCGAGAAGGTGGGCGTCGGCGCTACCACCGCGTCGCCCGCGCCCAGTGTTACCGAGAGCGTGGCTTGAATCAGCTCGTTCGATCCATTCCCGACCAGGACGCCGTCCGGCACCCATCCGTAGTGCCCGGCCAGCCCGGCCAGCAGCTCCGCTGGGGCGAACTCCGGATAGCGTTGCCACGGGGAGTCCGCCACCGTCGCCAGAATCTCACCCTTGAGCTCGGCGGGCAGATCGTAGGGACTCTCGTTCTGGTTGAGCTTCCGCGGCGCCGGCTGGGCAGCCAGCGTGTAGGCCGCCTGCGCCCGCACCGCGGGCTTGATCAGGGCCAGTCCCTCGACTCCATCGGGGGACGCACCCCCCGGGCCGGTTGGGTCGTCTGGGGACGGTCGGAGGGAGGTGGACTCGGGGGAGAGCGGCCGGCTCAAGCGCGGTGGCGGCCCAGCACCGCCTCCAGCCGGGCGGACAGGGCGCGGGCCCGGAACGGCTTGGTGATGAAGTCGTCGGCCCCCAGCTGAAAGACGCGCACTTCGTTGTCCTCGTCACCCTTGGCGGTGAGCACCACGATGGGGATCGTGCGGGTGGCCGGACGGGAGCGAAGCTGCTGCAGGACCGTGTAGCCGTCGATGCCCGGCAGATTGAGATCCAGCACGATGATGTCGGGCGCGACCCGGTCCACCTGGTCCAGCGCCTGGACTCCATCCCGCGCCTCCGCCACCGCGTAGCCCTCACGCTCCAGCAGGTCCTTCATCACCCGGCGCAGCTGGTCTTCATCCTCCACCAGCAGCACACAGGTGTCCCGGCTCGGGCCGCCCGGCGTCTCCGGCAGGTCCTCGTCGATGAGCTCGAGACCGGTGGGGAAGCCGAACGTGGTTGCCGACGGCGGCGGCGGCGCCGATGCCGCAGGGGCGGCGGGCGCCGCCGTCCGGCTGCTCCGCCCCGCCGGCCGGGCGGGAGACACCCGGGCGCGCTCCTGCGGCACGTCGGTTACCCGAAGCAGCTCGTCCACCGACGACTCACCGGCCAGCACGTGCCGAAGGCCGCTCTCCCACAGCGACAGCATCCCGCCTGCCCGCGCCGCCTCGGCGATCTCCTCGGCGGTGCCGCCCTTGCCGATCAGGCGCTCCAGCTCCGAGTTCATCGTCAGCACTTCGACGATGCTGAAGCGCCCGCGGTATCCCGTCATGGTGCACTCCGGGCAGCCGACCGCTCGAAACAGCTTCACCCCGGCTGGGAAGAACCGGGCGGCGCGCTCCGGAACCGGCTCGGTGGCCGGCTCCCGGCACGCCGTGCAGAGACGGCGCATGAGCCGTTGGGCCACCACTCCGCGCAGCGCCGCCGCGATCTTGTACGCCTCCAGCCCCATGTCCACCAAACGGGTGACGGCGTTCGGCGCGTCGTTGGTGTGCAGCGTGGAGAGGACCAGGTGGCCGGTGAGCGAGGCCTGCAGCGCGATCTGCGCCGTCTCCTGGTCGCGGATCTCGCCGATGAGCACCACGTCCGGATCCTGGCGCAGGATCGAGCGGAGGGCGGACGCGAACGTCAGGCCCGCCTTGTCGTGCACCTGCACCTGGACGATGTTCTGGCCCAACCGGTACTCGACCGGATCCTCCACCGTGACGATGTTGACTCCCTCGCTCTGGATCATCCGGATGGCCGAGTAGAGAGTGGTGGTCTTGCCGGAGCCGGTGGGGCCGGTGACGAGAAGAATCCCCTCTTTGTTGTTGAGCAGATTCGACACCGCGCGCTGCTCGTCCGGGTGCAGGCCGAGCGACTCGAGGGTCAGCACGGTGGTACGCTGGCTCAGGATCCGGATGACGACCTTTTCGCCGAGCGAGGCCGGCAGAGTGGAGACCCGGAGATCCACCGCCTCGCCGTTCACCGAGACGCGGGCCCGGCCGTCTTGGGGCCGGAGCCGGTCGGCAATATCCATCGCGGCCATGATCTTGATGCGCGAGATGAGGGGCAGCCCGGCGTTGCGCGGGACTTTCATCACCTGGCGCAGCACGCCGTCGATCCGGTAGCGCACCACCACGCCACCCTCGATCGGCTCCACATGGATGTCGCTCGCTCGGCTGGAAACCCCGTCGGCCAGCATCATGTCCACCAGCCGGATGATCGGGCGCTGGCTCGCCTCCTCGGCGCTGGCCGCGGCCTCTTCCTCGTCCGGCAGCGCCTTCACGTCGAAATCGGTCTCGATGCCCTCCAGCAGCCGGTTGACCACGTCCTCGTTGCGGTACATGTCGTCCAGCCGCTCGCGGATCCGTCCCGGCGACCCCAGCGCCATGCGGACCTCGAGCCCGGTGGCGAAGGCCAGCATCTTCTCGGCGTCGATGTCGAATGGATTGGCGGTAGCCACCTCGAGGTAGGAATCGGTCTGCCGGATGGGGAGCACGTTGAACCGGCGTGCGACCTGCTCCGGAACGGTCTCGGAGAGCTTGAGGTCGAGCCGTGACAGATCGGCCGGCGGCAGCCGGAACCGGGTGGCGACGGCGGTCAGGATCTCCGCGTCCTGGGCCAGCTTCCGCTGCACCAGCGTCTCCCACAGCGACACCGGGGCGGAGGCCGGCTCCTGTCGGAGAGCCGCGATGGCCTTGGCTGGCACTAGCGGCTCGATGCTCGGCGCCAACCACTCATCGGTGAACAGCATTGCTGGGCTCTGACAATCGGGTGAGGGTCCTGCGGGACGGATGACCGACAGGCACTCGAAAAGATAAGACGGCTACAGCAGGCCCCACCAGTCCCGATTCACGTCGACTGTCACGCCGAACCGCCCGTCGCGCAAGCCGATACCGGCTTCGATCCGAAGCAGGCGCATGAACCACTCGAGCGCGACCCCCGCCACCGGCCGCACGCCATCGCTGGCGTCCCAGGGTAGCCCTGAGAGGGGCCGCGCGGTGTAGCCGGCGCTCAGAAACGGTGCGACGGTCATCCGATGGCCGGTCGAGGCGAACGTGCCCAGGGGAAGGGCCGGAATCGGCGTGTCGAACCGCCACTCCAAGTGGGCCAGCGCGGCGGTCCGGCCGCCGTACACCCGGAACGGCTCGGCCACAAGGGTGCCCCGGCCCCCCAGGACGAAGCTCCGGTAGGCCGGGACCCCGTCGGTTCCCACCCCGAGGTAGCCTCGCGCCTCGAGCTCGGTTCCGCCCAGGCTTGCCGTCCAGCGACCGTCGGCGGAGACCCGGGCGTAGCCTCGGGGCCCATCGCCCGCCTCGAGCGAGAGCCGGCCCTGGAGATCCCGGCGCACCGCCACCCCGCCACTCGCCCGCTCGAACTCGAGCCGCGCCACCCGGTAGGTCCCCGCGCCGAGTGCCGGGTTGGCCCGGTAGGTTCCCGTGGCCGGCGAGGCGCTCACGCCTACCGACTGGCTCTCCTCCACGTCCAGGCCGAGCCCGATGGAGCTTCGCGGGTCGAGTCGCTGGCGGAGCGCGAGCTCCGCGGAGTTGAGCAGCACGTAGTCGCCGAAGTCCCGCCCGCCTTCCTGCGAAAGAACGGAGTTGAGCACCGGCGAGATCACCGGGAGATCGCTCAGGTCCCGGATCCTGCGCGTCGCACCGAGCGAGAGCTGGGTCGGCCCCTGGCCGACGGTGAGAGCAATGCCTCCGGTCACCCGGTGGTCCGACGTTCCGTACGCCACCGTGGGGCGGAGCTGCACTCGACTGCTCCCCGATCCCAGCACCCCGCCGAAGCCCAGCGTGAGCCCCTGGACCCGGTTCACGTGGATCAGGTCGCTCACCGACCCGGCCGCCAGCCGTTTGGACGGGAGCCCGCTCAACGCCCGCGACCCGGCGATCCGCTCGACCTCGACCCTGAGCGCGTCCATGTCCTGCCGGTTGAGCGGCGCGGCGACGCCCGCGATGGCCTGCTCGAGTGGCTCGCTCCAGGTCGAGTCGGAAGGCCTCGGCCGGAGCAGCCCGGCGATCGGCGGCCCGGTGAAGATGCCGGGCGGCAGCGTCGGATTTAGGTCGTATCCCTGGATCTCCCAGCGGCCGCGGATGATCCCCCGAGCCGGGAAGTCGAGCCACGTGGCCCGCCGGCGGATCTCGACCTCCTGGCGGTAGGGCAACCAGAAGCGTCCCTCGAATCGTGCGTTCTCCAGCACGATGTCGATGTCCTCGAGCTGCCGGTCGAGATAGGCCGAGGGAGTGAAGCTGAAGCGAAACCGGACCAGCTCGGCCGTCGCGACGTCCAGGTACAGCGTGCCGACCACCAGCGGCCGGGAAAACGAGCGAGGACGCACCTGCACCTCGCGCACCAGGGTCTCGCCCCGGCTGGTGCGGATCGCGAGCGAATCACCCAGCGCGAAGTCGTACAGCGCGAGACCGGCCGGCGAGAGCGGATGGGGTACGTCCCGCACCTCGTCCCCTTCCCCGATCCGGATGACGTTGCCGAAGTTGTTGGTGACGATGCCGAGATGATCGCGGTGGTAGTTGATGTCGGTTGGAAGGAATGACCCGTCGCGCCAGCCGAGGATGACCTGCTTGCTCCGGTTGGGGGCCTGCCAATACACTTCCACGTCCAGCTCGTCGGCCTTGACCAGCCGGGGCGGTCCGTTGAGCCCTTCGCCTACCTGGGCCAGGAAGAATACGAATCCGTGAGCCCGGGTCCGATAGCTCGCGAGGGCGGAATCGGATTGCACCACCAGGCGGCGCTCCACCGCCCGGCCCACCAGCGCCAATGCGGCGGGAGTGTTCCAGGCCTGCGCCAGGAGGGGCGGACAGCGGACCAGGAGGAGGCCGGCCACCTGCACCGCCGTCAGCACCACGTGGGCCGGCGCGCGCCTCCGAACATCGCGCACCGCGCTCCTCACGGTACACCTCCCACGTTCACAGGGGATCGATGACGGGAATATCCCGGAGCCGCTGGAGGCGGGCAAGCTGGCTCTGCCTGGCGGCAGCGTGTGGGGGCCGGGCGGCCGCCGGCCGCAACGCCCCGGGGCCGGCCGGCGCGACCAAGGTGGTGCCGCTGGACACGGCCTTCGTGCTCGAGACGGCTGGCGCGCCGCCGCCGGACACGTCGGTCACCTTCACGGCGGGCGTCTCCCGCTCGATCGTCCTGCGGCACGGTCCGCCGGACAACCTGGTGTTCGCCCAGCTCGACTTTCCGCCCGCGGCCTTCAAAGCCGACAGCGGCCGGCCGGTGACGGTCCGGGTCCATCCTCGGCCCGGCATCTACGGGGTCGACGTGACGACCAGCGTGTCCCTCGCGGGGGGAGGGTCCCTCACCTTCAAGTACGCCCGCTACTTCTCCGCACCGGCCAGGGCCCGGGCCGTTTACGGCAGCGACGTCCTCTACGAGCGGGCGCTGGCCATTGGACGGCTTCAGCCGAACGGACAGCTTGGGCTCCTGCCGTCTACCCGGCCGGCCTCGGACAACCTGCGCTCCGCCCTGCCGGGCCCCGGCAGCTATCTCGTGGCGGCGGCACCGTGACCGCGAGCTTCGCCCGCTTCGCCGAGCGGGCGCGGTCGGGTGGGGGAATGGTGCCGGTGACCCGGGAAGTGGTGATGGACGGCGACACCCCGGTGACCGCCTTCGTCAAGCTGCACCGCGGGCCGTACGGCTTTCTGCTCGAATCGCTCGAAGGCGGCGAGCGCTGGGCCCGGTACACCTTTCTGGCCACCGATCCCCGCGAGGTGTTCCGCTACCGCGGCCGCGAGTGCGCCCGCTGGACCTCGAGCACGGGCTGGACGGTGGTCGACAGCGACATCGACCCGCTGGAGCATCTCGGACGGCTGCTGCGGAAGCACCCGCCGATCGTCGTGCCCGGTCTCCCCCGGTTCACCGGCGGCGCGGTGGGCTACCTCGGCTACGACATCGTCCGGACCATCGAGCAGCTCCCCGATGCGCCACCGGACGACCGCGACCTGCCGGACGCCATCATGATGGTGGCCGACACCCTGCTGGTGCTCGACAACCTCTACAATCGCGCGACGGTGATCGCCAACGTGGAGGTGCCTCCGGACGCGGCGGAACCGGAGATCGAGCGGCTCTACGCCGCCGCCGAATCGCGGATCGAGAACTGGCTCGGCCGGCTGGACGCGCCGGCCGCCCTCCCGCCGCTCACCCTGGAGCCGCCGCCTGCGTTGCCGGCCACGACCACCGCGTATGATGATGAACAGTTCCAGGAGGACGTGCACCGGATCAAGGAATACATCGCTGCGGGAGACACCTTCCAGACCGTGCTCTCCCGCCGCCTGGAGCTGAGCGCCCCCGACCCGTTCCTGACCTACCGCTATCTCCGTGCGCTCAACCCGGCGCCGTATCTCTACTTTCTCCACTGCGACGACATTCACATCATCGGGAGCTCGCCCGAGATCCTGGTCCGGGTGGAGGAGGGTGAGGTTACCCTTCGCCCCATCGCGGGCACCCGGCCCCGCGGGGCCGGCCCGGCAGAGGACGTGGCGCTCGCCGAGGAGCTGGCGGCCGATCCCAAGGAGCGGGCCGAGCACCTGATGCTGGTGGATCTGGGGCGAAACGACGTCGGCCGGGTGGCCGAATTCGGGACCGTCCGGCTCACGGCGTTCATGACGATCGAGCGCTACTCCCACGTGATGCACCTGGTGAGCGAGGTCCGCGGCCGGCTCCGTCCCGAGCTCGACGCGGTCGCGGCGCTCGCCGCGTGCTTCCCCGCCGGTACCGTCTCCGGCGCCCCCAAGGTGAGGGCGATGCAGATCATTGACGAGCTCGAGCCGGTGCGGCGAGGCCCCTACGCCGGAGCGGTGGGGTACATCGGCTGGGGTGGCCGGACCTTGGACACGGCGATCGCCATCCGTACCTGCATCATGAGCCGGGGACGCGCCTGGATCCAGGCGGGCGCCGGCATCGTGGCCGACTCCGATCCGTTCTCCGAATGGCGGGAGACCGAGGCCAAGGCGCGCGCGGTCCTGCTGGCCCTGGCGCTCGCGGCCAGGCAGCCGGGCTAGCCCTATATTTCGGCATGCCTCCGTTCCGCCTCGTCAGCGTCGAGGGTGACCAGAGCTTCGAGCTCCCCCCGGGTCGGAGCCTGGTCGTCGGGCGCGGGCTGGGTAGTGACATTCCCCTCCACGATCCCACCATCTCCCGGCGCCACGCCGAGCTGACCGCCGGTCCCGAGGAGGTGCAGGTCACCGATCTCGGAAGCTCCAACGGCACCTGCATCAACGGCATCCGGGTGACCAGCGGCCGGCTCCGGCCGGACGACGCGATCACCTTCGGCAAGATGGTCTTTCGGCTCCGGTCGGCCCGGTCCTCGGGCGCCGCGCGGATCGCCGCGGAGGCGCCGCCGCCGGCCGGCACCATCGTGCGACAGCTGATGGTGAGCGGCGGCGGGCCGCCGGGCCTCACCAGTCGCGACGGCCCCAACGCCGGCAGCCAGCTCAAAGTCTCCGCCACCACCGGCGAGGCTCGACAGGCGATGAAGCTGTCGATGCTGCTGGAGGTCTCCCAGAAGCTGTCCGCCGAGCTCGACCTGGAGCGGCTGCTCCGCAACATCGTCGACATGACGTTCGAGATCATGAACGTCGACCGGGTCACCATTGCCCTCCGAAACGAGCAGACCGGCGAGGTGGTGCCCACCATTTCCCGCAGCCGTCATGGGGACGTCCAGCCCCAGCAGGTGCCGCGCTCCATCGCAGAGAAGGTGATCGAGGAGCGGATCGCCGTGGTATCCCAGAACACGGGGGCGGATGCCCGGTTCAAGGGCAAGTCGATCGTGATGCAGAGTGTGCGGAGTGCCATGTGCTCACCGCTCATGGCCTCGCCCGAGCGGGTGCTGGGGCTCCTGTACGTCGACAATGTCACCGCGCCCACCACCTTCACCGATGAGGACCTGCAGTTCCTGGTGGCGTTCAGCGGTCTTGCGGCGGTGGGGATCAAGAACAGCCGCTACGCCGAGCAGATCCGGCACGAGAGCATGGTGCGCTCCAACTTCGAGCGCTACTTCGCGCCTAACGTGGCGGCGGAGATCGCCCAGCAGGAGAGCGCCACGCCCCTCGGTGGCGACCGGCGGCCGGTGACGGTGCTCTTCAGCGACGTGCGCGGCTTCACCGCCATGGCGGAGTCGATGGATCCGGACGCGATCGCCCGGCTCCTGAGTGAGTACTTCAGCGAGATGGTCGAGGTGATCTTCGAGCACGGCGGCACGCTCGACAAGTTCATCGGCGACGCGATCATGGCGCTGTGGGGCGCGCCCATCGCCCATCCGGGCGATCCCGACCGCGCCATCCACGCCGCGGTGGCGATGCAGCAGGCCATCGCCGAGCTCAACCGGCGCTGGGCCAGCCAGGGACGCCCTGAGATCCGGGTCGGGATCGGGATCAACCACGGCGACGTCTTCGCCGGCAACATCGGCAGCCACCGCCGGCTGGAGTACACCGTGATCGGCGACCCGGTGAACGTGGCCGCGCGGCTCTGCGCGCTGGCCGGGCCGGGGGAGATTCTGGTCAGTGAGGCGTTCCTGCGGGTGCTGCACGATCAGGTGGACTGCGAATACCTGCCCGACATGGGGCTCAGGGGGAAGGCGCAGGTGGTGCAGGTCTACCGGGTGCGGCCGGACGGCGTCTCTGCTCAGTGGGCCTCGATCACCTCGGTGGTGCCGGCGCGGCCGTTGAAGCGGTAGGGGTGTCCGGCCTGCTCCAGCAGGCCCAGCACCAGCCGGATCGGCAGGCCCATCACGCTGAAGAAGTCGCCTTCGATCCGCTCCACCAGTGCCGCGCCGTATCCCTGGATGCCATAGGCACCGGCCTTGTCCATTGGCTCGCCGGTCGCGATGTACGCTCTCAGGTACTGATCGCTCAGCCGGCGGAAGGTGACGTTGGTGACGTCGGTGGCTTGATGCAGCGCCTCGGCGGCCACCAGGGCCACCGAGGTCACCACCTGGTGAGTGCGGCCCTGCAGCTTCTTCAGCATCCGGAGCGCGTCGGCGGGGTCGACGGGCTTCTCCAGGACCTCGTCCCGCACCACGACTGTGGTGTCGGCCCCCAGCACCAGGGCGCCGGGCACGCTCAGCGCTTTCTCCCTCGCCAGCCGCTCCACGTAGTCCACCGGCGTCTCCACCACCCGTCGCACCTCGGCGATGTTGGGGACGTACACCCGGACGGGCATGCCCAGCATCTCCAGGAGCTGCCGGCGGCGGGGAGAGGAGGAGGCGAGGGTGAGCGGCTCAGACATCATGAAGTGCGGTCCAGGATGAGGGTGACGGGGCCATCGTTATGGATCTCCACCTGCATGTTGGCGCCGAACTCACCGGTCGCGACGTCGAGGCCCAAGGCCCGTAGCGCGGCCACGAAGCGCTGATACAGCGGCTCGGCGAGGTCGGGACCGGCGGCGTCGATGAACGACGGGCGGCGCCCCTTGGCAGCATCGCCGTAGAGGGTGAACTGGGAGATCACCAGCACCCCGCCACCTACGTCGGACAGGCCGAGATTCATCTTGCCGGCGGCGTCGGAGAAGAGGCGGAGTCCGGCCACTTTCTCCGCCATCCAATCTACCTGCGCGGCGGTGTCGCCGTGAGTGAACCCGACGAGCAGGCAGAACCCCTGGCCAATGGCGCCGGCCACCCGTCCGTCTATGGTGACGGACGCTTGGGAGACTCGTTGGAGCACTACGCGCATGGCCGGACCGCCGGGGTGGAGGTGATTATCGTTCATCGCGGTGTAGGGATTTTGCTCGCTGCTCCCCGACCGCGGCGGCGGAGGTCCGATCCGGGTGAGAAGATCCCTCGGTCGCTCCGCTCCCTCGGGATGACAGCGCCACGTTCAGGATCACACTGTCGGCGCTTGTTGAGTATCGCAACATAGAGATGGTCGCAGGCCGACCGAAACTGGAGATATGGCACTCAAACAGCAGCTCGCATTCGCGGGCAGGTACGCGCGCAATGCGGTGACCCACCGGTCCCCCGCACCGCCCGTCCTCCCGGCGCTGCACCACCCGAGCCCCGGCACCTGGGCGAACGACGCGCTCACGGTCTCCTGGCTCGGCCATGCGACCGTCCTGATCAACTTCCTGGGCGACTGGCTGCTCACCGACCCCGTCCTGGAGCAGCGCATCGGGATCGGCAGAGGGTTCGCCAAGCTGGGCCCCCGGCGGCTCATTCAGCCCGCGCTCCGGGCGCGCGAGCTGCCACGGCTCAACGCGGTCCTGCTCTCCCACGCCCACATGGACCACACCGACCTCGGCACCCTCGCCCGGCTGCCCCGAAGCACGCCCGTCG
Organism: Gemmatimonadales bacterium; assembly: GCA_036265815.1. NCBI lineage: Bacteria > Pseudomonadati > Gemmatimonadota > Gemmatimonadia > Gemmatimonadales > Gemmatimonadales bacterium. Next base: position 129,689 of record DATAOI010000044.1, on the reverse strand, counting down.
TGGTGCAGCCGGGCAACCGGGACTTGGTCCGCCGATTCCGCTCCGTCCACGAGCTGGCCTGGGGAAGCTCGGCCGAGATCGGCGATCTCCGGCTGGAGTCGGTGGAGGTGCGGCACTGGGGCGCCCGGATGATCACCGACCGCCACCGAGGCTACGGCGGGTACCTGGTGGAGAAGGCCGGGCGGCGCGTGGTCTTCGCGGGCGACACCGCGTACACCGATGCCTTCGCGCGGCTCCGCGAGCACGGCCCGGTGGATCTCGCCATCCTGCCGATCGGGGCGTACGACCCATGGATCTACAATCACGCCTCGCCGGAAGAGGCCTGGCGCATGGCGCGGATGCTCGGCGCCGAGTACGTCCTGCCGGTGCACCATTCGACGTTCCGATTGAGCCGGGAGCCGGTGGACGAGCCGCTGGAGCGGCTGCTGGCGGCGGCGGGGGAGGAGCGGTGGCGGGTGGTGGGGCGTGAGGTGGGGGCGACGTGGAGGATGCCGAGGGAGGAGTAGCCGTAGCTGCAGCGTCCCCGCCGTACTAGGTGAGATCGTCTCAGCCAGTCTCAAGGCTCCGTGAGGTAGGCTTACTCCACCGTCACCGACTTCGCCAAGTTCCTCGGCTGGTCCACGTTGCACCCCCGCGACACCGCCACGTAGTACGACAAGAGCTGGAGCGGGATGCTGGTCAGGATCGGCGTCAGCGTATCCAGCGTCTCCGGGATGGTGAACGTCGCATCCGCCAGCCGCTCGATCTCGCTGTCCCCCGCGTTGATCAGCGCGAGCACCTTCCCGCCCCGCGCCTTTACCTCCTCGATGTTCGACACGATCTTGGAGTGCACCGCGTCGCGCGGGGCGATGAATACCACCGGCATGTTCTCGTCGATCAGCGCGATCGGGCCGTGCTTCATCTCCGCCGCCGGGTACCCCTCGGCGTGGATGTAGGAGATCTCCTTGAGCTTGAGCGCGCCTTCCAGGGCCACCGGGAAGTTGACGCCCCGGCCCAGGTAGAGCGCGTTCCGGGTGGTGCCCAGGAACCGGTGCGCGAGCCGCTCGACCTCCGAGGTGCGCTCCAGGATCTCGCCGATCTGCTCGGGCAGCTTCCGCAACGCCTGGATGAACTGCCGCCCCTGGAGGATGCTGAGGTTGCGCAGCCGCGCCATCCGAAGCGTCACCAGGGCCAGCGCCGCCACCTGGCTGGTGAACGCCTTGGTGCTGGCCACCCCCACCTCCGGCCCCGCGTGGAGATAGATGCCGCCGTCCACCTCGCGCGCGATGGTCGAGCCCACCACGTTCACCAGCCCCACGGTCCGCGCCCCCCGCCGCTTGGCTTCCCGGATGGCGGCCAGCGTGTCCGCCGTCTCGCCCGACTGGGAGATGCCGATCACCAGCGTGCTCTGGTCGACTACCGGGTTCCGGTAGCGGAACTCCGAGGCGTATTCCACCTCCACCGGCACCCGGGCCATCTCCTCCAGCATGTACTCGCCGATCAGCGCGGAGTGCCACGAGGTGCCGCACGCCGTGATGATGATCCGCTGGACCTGTTTGAGATCGTCGTCGCTCAGGTTGAGGCCGCTGACCCGCGCGGTGCCCTCTTCCTCGAGCAGGTGGCCCCGGAGCGTGTTGCAGAGGCTCTCCGGCTGCTCGCAGATCTCCTTCAGCATGAAATGGGGATACCCGTTCCGCTCGATGGTGGCCAGGTCCCAGTCGAGCTGGTTCACCGGCTTCTCGATCCGGGTCGTCTCCAGGTTGCGGACCCGGTATCCGTCGCGGGTCAGCACCACCATCTCCCCATCGTCCAGGTAGACCACCGAGCGGGTGTACTGCAGCAGTGGGGATGCGTCCGAGGCAACGAAGAACTCGTTCTCGCCCACGCCCACCAGCAGCGGCGATCCCTTGCGGGCCGCTACCAGGACGTCGGGCTCGTCCGAGGAGATGAACGCCAGGCCGTAGGCCCCGTCCACGTCCCGGAGCGCGTTGGCCACTGCCTCTTCCAGGTTGCCCTGGTAGAACTCACCCACCAGGTGTGCCAGGACCTCGGTGTCGGTCTCGGAGTTGAAGGCGTGGCCGCGCTGCTCCAGCGCCTTCCGGATGGCGCTCGAGTTCTCGATGATGCCGTTGTGGATGACCGCGATCCGGCCCGACTGATCGGTGTGGGGATGCGCGTTGGGAGTGGTGGGAGCGCCGTGCGTGGCCCAGCGGGTGTGCCCGATGCCGATGGTACCGGACGGGATGCCCCGCTCCAGCTCCTGCTCCAGCATCGAGAGCTTGCCCGCCGCCTTCGCGATCTTGAGACCGCTGCCGTTTACCACGGCGATGCCGGAGGAGTCGTACCCCCGGTACTCCAGCCGCCGCAGCCCTTCGACCAGCAGCCCCGCCGCCTGCCGGGGTCCGATGTATCCTACGATGCCACACATCGAGCCATGAACCTCAGTGCAAGAGTGACCGGGCTGCCTCGATTAAGGCGTCTGCGTCGGCTGTGGTCGGAGCTTCGGCGATGAGACGGACGATCGGCTCGGTTCCCGAGGGCCGGACGTGAAGCCAGCGGTCCCGCCACGACAACCGCAAACCATCCCGCTCATCCTGCTCCGCATCGGGAAACCGCTTCTCCAGCCGCCGGTACAGCGGCCGGAGCTCCGAGCGTGGACCCTTCGCCTTGACGATCGTGTACCGGGGTGCGGCGTCGACCAGCTCGGACACTGTACCCCCAGTCGAGGCAAGGAGATGCAAGATCAGGGCCAGCCCCAGAGGCGCGTCGCGCCCGATATGCAGGGCCGGCAGCATCACTCCGCCGTTGCCTTCGCCGCCGATCAGGGCGCCCTGGTCCCGGATGGTACGGGCTACGTTGGCTTCCCCGACCGGGGCCCGCACCAAGCGCGCCCCGCCGGCTCGCGCGGCGTCCTCCACCACCAGGCTGGTCGACAGGTTGGCCACGACCGTGGGTGTCTCCGCCGCACTGGTGCGCCCGTTCAACACCGCTCGCACCGCAAAGGCGAGGGTATAATCTTCGCCGATCGGCCGGCCGGTCTCGTCCACCAGCGCCAGCCGGTCGACGTCCGGATCGACCGCGAATCCGATCGCGGCGCCGCTCTCGCGCACCAGGCGTCCGAGGTCACCGAGGTTCTCAGGGATCGGCTCCGGCGCCCGCGGGAACTGTCCGTCCGTCTCCAGGTTGATCCCGCTCATCCTGCACCCCAAGCGCTCCAGCAATGCTGGGACGGCCGTGGCGCCGGCACCCCGGACACAATCGACCGCAACATGGAATCGCCGGTTGCGGATCGCGGTGACGCCGATCATAGGCAGCGCCAGGATCGCCTCGAGGTGCCGCTCGACCGCTTTCGGGTCCTCCCGCACTCGGCCGATCCCGTCCCACCCCATCCGCGGAGGCCCTTCTTCGGCCAGCGCCCGCACCCGCTCGCCCGACTCGGCGTCCAGGAAGATTCCATCCGGGCCGACGAATTTGAGCGCGTTCCACTCGATCGGGTTGTGGCTCGCCGTCAGGATCAAACCCGCGCCCGCGCGATGGTGTTCCACGGCCATCTGAACGGTCGGGGTAGGCACTACGCCCAGGTCGATCACATCCACCCCGACCGACATCAGGCCCGCCGCCGCGGCTCGCGCGAACATCGGGCCGCTGGTCCGGCTGTCCCGGCCGAGCACGACCGCCGGGCGCTGGCTCAGCCGGTCCGCGCTGGCGACCTGTCCCAGCGGGGACGTGCGCACCCAGGCGCCCAGTGCCGCCGCGTGGCGTGCCACCAGCTCGGGTGTGAGGTCGGTGCCGACGTGCCCCCGCATGCCGGAGACGCTGATCATGAGCGTGTCTGAGATCGGCACGGGCGGCGGCTCGACTGTCAGAGGGAGATGGGAAGAGCGGAGACGTCGCTGAACGCCCGCAGGAAGGCGTCCACGGCCGGCGGGTAGAAGTGGGTACCGGCACAGCGCTTGAGCTCGTCGACGGCGTCGGCCGGCGTGCGGGACGGACGGTACGCCCGGTTGGTGGTCATGGCGTCGAACGCATCCACCACCGCGACGATTCTCGCTTCGACCGGGATGTCCTCGGCCTGGAGCCCGTCGGGAAAACCGCCGCCGTCGAGCCGCTCGTGGTGCGAGCGGACGATCTGCAGGACGATGGGCGATTCGGCGAGGGATGGCGCCAGGATCCTCTCGCCCAGCGTCACGTGACCCTTGATGTGCTCGAACTCCTCGGGACTCAACGGCCCCGGCTTGTTCAGGATGTCCTCCCGGGTTCCGATCTTCCCGATGTCGTGCAGCTCCCCGCCCAGACGGATCTGCTCCAGCCGCTCGCCGGTGTAGCCGAGCTGCACGGCGGTCTTGACGGCGTATCGGCTCACCCGGGTGGAATGGCCGCTGGTGTAGGCGTCCTTCGCCTCCAGCGCGTGGACCAGCGTCTGCACTCCGTTGATGAGCGACTGCTTGTTGCGGCGGTCGAGCTCCCGGACCCGGCCCTCCAGGTTCTGCTGGTAGAACCGGTTCTGCAGCACGAGGTCGCGCTTCTCCAGCGCCTTGTCGACCCGCGCCCGAACCTCCTCGATCAGCACCGGCTTGGAGATGTAGTCGAGCGCGCCGAGCTGGAGGCACTCGACCGCCGTGGTGACCTCGGCCACGCCGGTGAGCATGATGATGGCCATGTCCGGATAGAGTCGCAGCGCCTCCCGCAGGAAGGTGACCCCGTCCATCTCCGGCATGTAGATGTCGCTGATGCAGATGGGGACTTCGCCATCGCGCTGCAGCAGCGCGAGCGCTTCGGCGCCGGACGATGCTTCCAGGGTGGCCAGTCCGTGGGACTCGACGACGCGAGCGAGCGCGCGCCGGACCGAGGCATCGTCGTCGACAACGAGGCAGCGCGCGGTGACGACGCTGGAAGTCGGGGAGATCACGCACCGAAGCTAACCGCGGCACACCCCCTCTTCAACCGAGCGGGGCGCGCCATTACGCTTCTGCCACCCTCACTGGCGCCGGCCCTGATGACCCGGATTCTCCCGACAGATCCCCAGCACCGATTCGCCACCCGGTCGGTCCACGCGGGCCAGGTGCCCGAGCCGCTCTCCGGCGCCGTCATGACGCCCATCTACCAGACCTCGACCTACGTGCAGTCCGCGCTCGGAGTGCACAAAGGCTACGAGTACGCGCGGACCCAGAACCCCACCCGCGAGGCGCTCGAGCGCAACGTCGCCAGTCTGGAGGGCGGGACCCATGGGTTCGCCTTCGGCTCCGGGCTCGCCGCGCTCGACAACGTGCTCAAGCTGTTGCGTTCGGGCGATCACGTCGTCTGCGGGGACAACGTCTACGGCGGCACCCACCGGCTGATGGAGCGGGTCTACGGCGAGTTCGGGGTGCGATTCAGCTTCGTGGACATGCGGGGGATCGATGCCATCGAGGCCGCGCTCACCCCGGCCACACGGATGATCTACTGCGAGACTCCGACCAATCCGATGATGAATCTGGTCGACCTCGCCGCGGTGGGAGACCTGACCCGGGCCCACGGCTATCTCTACGTGGTGGACAACACCTTCGCCACGCCGTTCTTCCAGCGCCCGCTCGAGCACGGCGCGGACATCGTGCTGCACTCCACCACCAAGTACCTCAACGGCCATAGCGACATGGTCGGAGGCCTGCTGATCACCTCGCGGGACGATCTGGCCGAACGGCTGGGTTTCCTCCAGAACGCGGCGGGTGGAGTGCCCGGCCCGATGGACTGCTGGCTGGCGCTCAGGGGGCTCAAGACCCTGCCGCTCCGCATGCGGCAGCACGACGCCAACGGCCGTCGCATCGCGGAATGGATCAGCCGGCGCTCCGACGTGACGCGGCTCTATTATCCGGGACTGCCTTCCCACCCGCAGCACGAGCTGGCCTGCCGCCAGATGTCCGGCTTCGGCGGGATGATCTCGCTCGATCTGGGCGATGCCGCCCGAGCCCGGCGCTTCGTCGAGCGGACCCGCGTGTTCGCCCTCGCCGAGTCGCTTGGCGGGGTCGAGAGCCTGATCGGCCATCCCGCCAGCATGACTCACGCATCGGTGCCGCCGGCGTTGCGCCAGAAGCTGGGACTGACCGACAGTCTGGTCCGGCTGAGCTGCGGCGTGGAGGACGCGGAGGACCTGATCGAGGACCTGGACCGGGCCTTCGCGGCGAGCGCCGGGTGAGCTGACGCGCGTGTCTCAATGTGAAACTATCTGATACTGTTCCCGTACGGCGAGCTCCTCTAACCTGAGTCATACCATGAGCACTTCCGTTCCCGCCGTACGCCCGCGCCAGAGCTTCGCCCAGATCGCGGCGGTCTCATGGGAGCACCCGGCGGACCGGGCGGCACTGCAGACCCTCCGCTCCGTCCCTGGTGTCGACGAGATCATCAGGAAGGTGCTGGCGCTCATCGGTGGCGAGCGCGGGGTGCGGCTGCTCTTTCAGGGGAACGCCGTCCGGATCGGCCCGGCGCAGTTTCCCAAGCTGTGGCACATGCACAACGAGGTGGTCACCACCTTCGATTGGCCCACCGTGCCCGAGCTGTACGTCTCCCAGACCCCCTTCTTCAACGCCGGCGCGTACGGCATCGACAAGCCGTTCATCGTGATCCACTCCGCGGCCGTCGAGCTGCTGAACGACGACGAGCTGCGGGTCCTCCTGGCGCACGAGATGGGACACGTGATGAGCGGCCACGCGCTGTACCGGACCATCGCGGCCATTCTCGCGCTCATCAGCCTGGGCGCGCTCCCGGTCTTGGCGAGCATCGCGGTGTTACCGGTGCGACTCGCTTTTCTCGAGTGGTCGCGCAAGTCGGAGCTCTCCTCCGACCGGGCGGGTCTGCTGGGCGCCCAGGACGTGGTGGCCGCACAGAGCCTGGACATGAAGATGGCCGGCGGCGGCCGGGGCGAGGGATTCACCGCCCAGCTCAACGTCGACGCGTTCATGCAGCAGGCCCATGAGTATGCCGCCAGCGGCGAAGGCCTGGACGTGGTCTACAAAGTCCTCAGCACCCTGGCGCTCACCCACCCGATGCACACCGTGCGTGCCGCGGAGCTGCAGCGCTGGGTCACCAGCGGCGAATACGAGCGGATCCTCCGGGGCGAGTACGTCCGGCGCGGACCCGACGCCGAGGAGCGCCCGCTGCGGGACGACCTGGGCGCGGCGAGGAGCTATTACGCGGGCGAGGCCCGTGAGCTCGCCACCCAGGTGGCCGAGGCAGCCAAGCGAGCCGCCGAGCGGGCCCGCGACGCCTTTCGGAACGCGCAGAAACCGTGAGGCTTCTGGTCGTCGGCGGCGGGGGCCGGGAGCACGCCATCTGCTGGTCCCTCCGCCGGGAGAACCCAGACTCCGATCTCTACTGCGCACCGGGAAATCCGGGCACCGCGGAGCTGGCGGTCAACCTCCCGATCCCCGCCGACGACCTCGACCGGCTGGCCGACGCGGCCGACATGCACGGGATCGATCTCACCGTGATCGGCCCCGAGGTTCCACTCGCGCGCGGGCTGGCCGATCGTCTGAGAGCGGAAGGGCGCGCGGTCTTCGGGCCCAGTGCCGCGGCCGCCCAGATCGAGGCGTCGAAAGCATTCTCCAAGGAGCTCATGGCGGCCGCCGGCGTGCCGACCGCCGGAAGTCGCACGTTCCAGGACCTCCCCTCCGCACTGGAGTACGTCGACCGGCACTCCGAGCCTCTGGTGGTGAAGGCCTCGGGCCTGGCGGCCGGGAAAGGCGCCGTAGTCTGCGCCACCCGGGGAGATGCCGCGGCGGTCGTGCGGGCGATGCTGGGTGAGGGAAAGTTCGGCGAGGCGGGGCGGACCGTGGTGGTGGAGGACTTTCTCGAGGGTGAGGAGATCTCGGTCCTCGCCCTCACCGATGGCATGGACGTCGAGCTCCTCCCGGTGGCTCAGGACCACAAGCGGCTGCTCGAGGGCGATGGCGGCCCCAACACCGGCGGCATGGGGGCCTACAGCCCCGTGTCGTTGGCCACCCCTGCCCTGCTCGAGCAGGTGCGCCGGCGGGTGCTACACCCCACCCTCGAACAGCTCCGCAGTCAGGGCACTCCCTTCACTGGCGTGTTGTACGCCGGCCTCATGGTGGACCCGACAGGAGAGCTTTCGGTCGTGGAGTTCAACTGCCGGTTGGGAGATCCGGAAGCGCAGGTGGTGCTGCCGCTGGTGTCGGAAGGACTCACCGAGTGTGTCTTTCGGGTCGCGCGGGGCGAGGGGGTCTCGCCCGTCGTCCAGCGACGGGATCACGCCTCGGTCACCACGGTGCTCGCCTCCCGCGGCTACCCGGACACCCCTGAGAAGGGAGCGGCCATCACCATTCCGGATGTCTTGCCGGCCGGAGTGACGGTCTTTCACGCGGGCACCACCCGCGGACCGGACGGCGTCCTGCGAGCAAGCGGCGGGCGCGTCCTCACGGTGACGGCCGTAGCCCCGACGTTCGGCGAGGCGCAGCGCCTGAGCCGGGGTGCCGCCGAAGGGATCGAGTTCGAGGGGAAGGTCTTCCGCCGGGATATCGGCTGGCGGGAGGCGGCCCGACGGTCTGCTGGAGAGGTGCCCGCGCCGCTGTTGCGTTAGCTAGCGGAGCGCAGCGATTGGCTCGGGATCACAGTGCGTAAGACCCTCGAGTTAGATTGCAGTGCGATGCCCGAGCTTCCCGAAGTCGAAACCATCGTCCGCGACATCCGTCCCGCTCTCGTCGGCCGCCAGCTCCGCCAGGTCTCCCTCAGCCACACCGACGTCCTCCGCGGGGTGACTCGGCGGCGCCTCTTGCGGGACCTCACTGGCGCCTCCGTGCGGGATGTGTTCCGGCGAGCCAAGCACGCTGTGCTGGATCTGGGCGAGCGCCGCCTGGTGGTTCAGCCCGGCATGACGGGATCCCTCGTCGTCTCCGACCGGCCGCTCACCGGCGAGGAGACGCAGTACGCGGTGCTCCGCGCCGCGCTGGATGACGGTGGCGAGCTGGTGTACCGCGACGTCCGTCGCCTGGGCACCCTGCTCCTGCTCGATCGCCGCGGCTGGGAGCGCTATACCGCCGCCATCGGACCCGAGCCGCTCGACCCGAGCTTCACCCCTGCGCGTCTGGGCCGCGCATTGGGCGGCTCCCGGCAGGCGGTGAAGAAGATCCTGATGGACCAGCGGCACCTGGCCGGGGTGGGAAACATCTACGCCAACGAGGCGTTGTTCGCGGCCGGCATCGACCCCTCGAAGCCCGGCGATCACCTGACGCCGGAGCACCATCAACGGCTGCACGTGGAGCTTCAGCGAATTCTCAGGGCGGCCATCGCCTCGAACGGCTCGACCGTGCGCGACTACCGGACCGGCACGGGAGAGTCGGGCAGCTTCCAGCTCGAGCTGCTGGTCTACGGGAGGGAAGGCGAGCCCTGCCGGCGGTGCGGCACCCGCCTCACGGGTACCCACGAAATCGATGGCCGCATCACCGTGTTCTGCCACCACTGCCAGTCGTGAGCCGAAGCCGCCGCGCCCAGCGAGCCGCCCCGCTCCCATCGACCGATCTCGACCAGCTCCGCGAGCGGGTGCGGGCGCTCTCCGAGAACCGGCCCGCCGTGTATCGCATGGTCGACAGCCTGGGTCGGATCATTTACGTGGGCAAGGCCAAGCGGCTCCGGACCCGGCTGCTGAGCTACTTCCGGGCGGACTATCCCGAGGACAAGGCCGCGCGCATTCTCTATGCGGCGAGCGACATCACCTGGGATTACGTGCCCAGCGAGTTCGCCGCCTACCTCAGCGAGCTGCGTCAGATCCGAAAGTGTCGGCCGTACTTCAACCATCGCGGCAACGTCACCCGCCGATGCGTGCTAATCAAGATCTCGGGCGAATCGGCGGCCCGAGTGTACGCCGGCAGCACGGTGACCCGCGGTGACATCGGGTGCTACGGACCGTTCCACTCCCTCGGCCGGACCCTGGAGGCAGTGCGCACGCTCAACGATCTGCTCCAGCTCCGGGATTGTGCGCCGACGATGCCGGTGGTGTTCGCGGGCCAGGGAGATCTGTTCGATGAGCCGCGCCAGGCCGGCTGCATGCGGCATCAGTTCGGCTTCTGCTCCGGTCCCTGCGCCGGCTTCGTGGCGGAGCGAGAGTACCGGCAGCGGGTGGAGACGGCGCGGGCGTTCCTGGAGGGCCGGACGATTCAGCCGGTCGATCGGGTGGTGCACGCGATGCAGCAGGCCGCGGCCGAGGCGCGCTTCGAGGTGGCGGCGCGCTGGCGCGAGAAGTTCGAGCAGCTGGAGTGGTTGCTGGCGGCCACCAGCCGCGCCCGGTCGGCGCGAGACCTCCTCACGTTCGTGTATCACGATCCCGGTGACTTCGGCGACGACCGGGTCTATCTCGTCCGCCAGGGCGTGGTGCGTGCCTCGTTCGCCTACCCCTCGACCCCCATCGAGCACGAGGCCTTTCGGGCCGTGGTCGCGGAAGAGGCCGCCCGGCCGACGCCGCCGGTGGGGCCGCTCCCACCCGATTCGATCGACGAGATCCTCCTCCTCATGTCGTGGTTCCGGGCCCATCCGGAGGCCCTGCGACGCACTTCCAGCTATTCCGACTGGGCCGCCTGAAGGACCCTGGGGACAGGATCCAGCTCCAATCGTCCGCACAGGAGGACAGGCCTGGCGGCCCTCTCCGGTAAGCCACTTGTTCACTGGGACTTGACTACCTGCAGATTGTGGCACCGACCGTGCCTTCACCCGCTGCCGTCGCGCGCCAGCGCACCATTCACCGACATGCGGGAGGTCACATGCTGAAGAACACCCTTTGCGCCGGCATCCTCGCCGGCCTCGCTCTGACGACGCCCCTAGCCGCACAGCGCTCCGCGGGTCCCTCGTTCGGCATCACACCCTATGCTGGCTACATCAAGTTCGGCAATCTGGCTTCCGGGCCGCTCGGCACCAGTCTCCGGGATGCGGGCGCGGCGGTCTATGGCGCCGAGGCGGCGCTGGGGCTCACCAGCGGGATCGCGCTGGTGGGGAATGTGGCGTATTCACAGCCGGCGCTCGAGGTGGGCGTGCCGCTGATCGGCGGCGTGTCCGTGGGAAGCAGCTCGATGCTGCTGTACGACGCCGCGCTCCGGCTCCGAGTGCCGCTGACCGGCGGACTCCCGATCTCGCCGTTCGTGCAAGGTGGCGCCGGCGCGATGCGCCAATCGTTCGATGTCGGCCCGGCCTCCACCCACTCGACCAACTTTGCGTACAACGTCGGGGCCGGTGCCGACGTGGCCCTCGCCCGCCGGTTCGGCCTGCAGCTCATGGTGAAGGATTACATCGGCAAGTTCGACGCGAAAGAGGCGACGGGTCTCAACGTGGGCAGCAAGACGACGCACAACTGGGCGGTGAGCGCGGGCGTGCGGCTCGGGCTGTAGGCTGGGCCATCGACCAGAGACCATCTGGCATCCCGGGGCCCTGGCCTGGCGCGCCTGCCTCCGTCTACTCGACCGGTACCCACAACGCCGGCGTCCGCTCCAGCAGCGTGGCACCGGCGCTCGTGGTTGGGGCCGGCCAGCTGTACCACCCGTTGGGATCATTGTCGTGCACCTGAAATGCCATGGTCGGGCGGCGGCCCGGCGCCCCGGCGAGCCACGCCGGATCGAGGCGGAGCACCAGGCTCCAGCCCCGCGCGCCGTCCACGCCGCCGACCGCCCAACCACCTCCTTCGCGAGCTCGGCCCACCCGCCAGTCGGGGTCGCCGAGCGGCGGCTCCCAGCGACCGGACCGTCCCCGATACACCACGCTGCTGTCGAGCACCCGCTGAAGCGACCACTGAAAGTCCTCGTGGCCGGGCGCGTCGGCGCGGGTGCCCGCCAGGTCGAAACAGATGGCGAGCGCATCCGCCCACGAACGGGTGCTGTCCGGAATCGATGCCGCGACGAACACCGTATCCGCCGCACGGAGCAGCCAGATCGACGCCGTGCCCTGCCGCGTGGGGATCCGCACCTGCGGCGGGCCCCACGCAACGCTGTCGATCCGCCCATCTGCCGGCGGCGGCGCGACGAGGTCGTGGAGGTGGAGTGTGTCGGTTGGCGGGCCCCCTGGCGGGAGCGCCTGGAGAGAGATCGACAACGCCGCGAGCAGCGACGCGAGCAGCCGGCTACTCCGCGTCGAATGGGGTGAGCGGGACGAGACGGCCCCGCGGCGGGATGCCGGGCTCGAGCTCCAGAATGCCCACCGACGCGGGCAGATCGAAACGGCGGCGGCCGGCGCCCCCCGGGTTCATCACCGTGACCACCACGTCCACCAGAGTGAGCAGCGGCCGGTGGGTGTGGCCGAAGACGATGATCTCCGCCTCCGGAAATGCGGCGTGCACCCGTTCCGGCGTGGGAGAGCCGAACTGGTCGCCGTGGGTGACCACGATGTCGAACCCGTCGAGCTGGACCACGGCCACCCGCGGCAGCCGGTGCCGGACCTCCGCCCCGTCGGTGTTGCCGTAGACGGCGGTCACCGGCGCGATCGCCGCCAGCTCGTCCAGCAACGCGGCCGGTCCCACGTCGCCACCGTGGAGGATGTGATCCACCTCGCGAAACGCCTCGAAGACTTCGGGCCGAAGCAGCCCGTGGGTGTCCGAGATGACGCCGATCCGCACGTCCCCTACCGCCGGGTTATCCGCGCGAGAGGTCGACCCCCGGGGGAGAGGATCCCTCGCTCCGCCCGGGATGACAGTGATGTCATGCGGTGGATCATCCGTCGTCCCCCGTCCAGCGCCGGGCGATATCGATGTCCAGCTCGAGGTGATCGAGGACCCGCTGTACGACGAAATCCACCAGCTCGGCGATGCGGGTGGGGCGATGATAGAACCCGGGGGCCGCGGGGATCACCACCGCGCCGGCTTCGGTGACCGCCACCAGGTTCCTGAGATGCACCAGCGACAGCGGCGTTTCCCGCGGCACCAGGATGAGACGGCGGCGCTCCTTGAGCGTCACGTCCGCCGCGCGCTCCACCAGCGACCGGCTGGTGCCTCCGGCGATCGCGGCCACCGTGCCCATCGAGCAGGGGCAGACCACCATGCCGCCGGTCCGCTGGGAGCCGGACGCGGGCAGCGCGCCGCGGTCGTCGTCGGGGAAGACGGTGACGGACGACCAGTCGCCCACGGCCCGCTGGAGCGACTCGATCGAATCGATGCCGCACTCGTGCTGCAGCAGCCGCATCCCGTGGCTCGAGGGAATGAGCCAGACCGGCACCCGGCGATGGGCCAGCACCTCCAGCAGGCGAAGCCCGTAGGGCGCGCCGGACGCCCCGGTGAGCGCGAGAACGATGGGATGCCCGCTCATGGAGCTCAACCGACCGCCCGGTCCAGCAGGGCGAAGGCGAACACCGTCACGCTCATGACGCCGTTCATGGTGAAGAACGCGGCATCCAGCCGGGAGAGGTCCCCCGGCCGCACCAGCCGGTGCTCGTAGGCCAGAATGCCGGTCGCGACGGCCAGCCCCACGTAATACCAGGCACCGAAACCCGCCCCGTAACCGAACAGCGCGAGCGCGGGGATGGTGACCGTGTGCAGGAGCTTGGCCAGCATGATGGCCCGCTGCTCACCCAGCCGCACGACGGCGCTGCGCAAGCCCTCGGCTTGATCGAATCCGGCGTCCGGCAGGGCGTAGAAGATGTCGAACCCAGCGACCCAGGTGGCGACCGCGAGGGCCACGGAGAAAAGCAGCCAGGGCGGGTGGCTCCACCGCCCGGTCACCGCGAGGTATCCTCCGACCGGCGCGATGGCGAGACTGATGCCGAGCCAGAGGTGGGGCCACCAGGTGAATCGCTTCGAGAGGCTGTAGGTCAGCACCCAGACCAGGGCGGCCGGGCTCAGCGCGAGGCAGAGCCGGTTGAGGCCGCCCGACGCCAGGATGAAGAGCATCGCGGCGATGACGACGGACCTCCACGCCTGGGCGGTCGTGAGGGAACCCCGGGGCAGCTCGCGGTTGCGGGTCCGCGGATTCCGAGCGTCGAACCGGAGGTCGGCGATGCGATTGAAGGCCATCGCGGCCCAGCGGGCCGCCGAAAAGGCGAGCATCACCAGCAGCACGGTGCGCGGCCGCACCGGTGCCACCCGCGACGCGGCGAGTACGCCGAGCAGGGCAAACGGCAGGGCGAAAAGCGTGTGCGGCAGCTTCACCAGGTTGATGTAGCGGATCAGCAGCGACTCTCCGGCGAACGTCTGCCCCTCGCCGCTCACAGTCGGATCCCCAGCTGGCTCCACATCTCGTCTACCCGCCGCTTGGTGTCGGGGTCCATGGTGATCGGCTCGGGCCATTCCCTGGTGAATCCTTCTTCCTTCCACTTCCGGGTCGCGTCGATCCCCATCTTGCTGCCGTAGGTGAAGCCCCTGCTGGAGTGGTCGAGCACGTCCATGGGTCCCATGGTGAAGCGCACGTCGCGCTCGGGGTCGATGTTGTTGAGCGTCACCCACCAGGCCTCGTCCGGATTCCGGACGTTGACCTCCTTGTCCAGCACCACCAGCAGCTTGGCCAGCGACATGAGCCCCTGGCCCCAGAGCGCGTTCATCACCTTGTACGCCTGTCCGGGGTACTGCTTATCGATCGAGACGAAGACCAGGTTGTGGAAGATGCCTGCCGCCGGCATGTGGTAGTCGACGATCTCGGGCACGGTCAGCTTGAGCAGAGGAAGGAAGATCCGCTCGGTGGCATGGCCGAGGTAGTAGTCCTCCATCGGCGGCCGGCCAACTAGGGTCGCCGGATAGATCGGGTCCCGCCGAGCGGTCAGCGCGGTGACGTGCACCTTGGGATAGTAGTCGGCCAGCGAGTAGAACCCGGTGTGGTCCCCGAAGGGACCTTCCAGCACCAGCGGCTCCGCCGGATCGATGTACCCCTCGAGCACCAGCTCGGCTTCCGCGGGCACCTCCAGCTCGCAGGTGATGGCCCGTGCCAGCTCCACGGGCTCGCGGCGCAGGAATCCGGCGAAGAGGAACTCGTCGATAGTGGGCGGCAGCGGCGCCGAGCCGCTGTAGATGCTCGCCGGATCGCCGCCCAGGGCGATGACCACCGGCATGCGCTGCCCTTTCTCCGCCATCTCGCGCCAGTGGGCGGCACCCACCTTGTGACGCTGCCAGTGCATCGCCAGGGTGTCGCGCCCAAGCACCTGGACCCGGTACATGCCGACGTTCCGGATCCCCCGCGAGGGATCGGTGGTGATAACCATCGGCAAGGTGATGTAGCGGCCGCCGTCGCCGGGCCAGGTGGTGAGAAAGGGGATCTGGTCGAGGTTGACGGCCTCGCCCCGGAGGACCACCTCTTGGCAGGGCGGGCGTCCGGATTTCACCCTGGGCGGGAACTTCCCGACTTCAGCGAGCTTGGGCAGCATCGCCAGCTTTCCGAACAGTCCTTCCGGCACCTTGAGATTGAGCAGCTCGGAGATGCGGCCACCGATGGCGTCGAGGTCCTCCACACCGAGGGCGAGGCCCATGCGCCGCATGGAGCCGTAGAGGTTGATGGCGACGGGGGCCGCGCTCCTGCGCCCATCCTCCAGCAGGACGTGCTCGAACAGCAGCGCCGGACCACCTCCGGGGCTCTTCATACAGCGATCGGCGATCTCGGCAATCTCCAGGTGGGCTCGCACCGGGTGGGTGATGCGTACCAGCTCGCCGAGCTGCTCGATCGCCTTGATGAACTGCCGCAGGTTGTCCAGGGCCATGGGGTCCGTTGTGGTCAGGTTCAGCTGCGCGTGCATGTCACGAGCGGCCGAGCGCCGACCGGCCGCCCACCGAACGATCACCCCGTGTGCCCACGTGCATCGCGCAGACGCCGCCCATGAACAGGCGGTAGGAGACGGCGGTGAAGCCCTGGCCGGCCATCCGGCGCGCGAGCTCGGGCGGCGCGGGAAAGGTCTGAGTCGAGGCCGGCAGCCAGGTGTACGCCGTCGCGTGCCGGGAGATCAGCCGGCCGATCAGAGGAAGCACCCGGCGGAAGTAGAACTGATAGAGCGCCCGGAGCCAGGGCTCCGGCGGCAATGCCATGTCCAGTATCACCAGCCTGGCGCCCGGCCGGAGCACGCGGGCGGCCTCGGCCAGCCCGGCGTCCAGGTCGACCAGGTTCCGGAGTCCCCATCCCACCATGGCACCATCGAATGCCGCATCCCCGAAGGGCAGCTCGAGGGCGTCGGCTCCCACCGGCGCCAGACGGGCTGCCTTGCCGCGGCCCAGGCGGAGCATCGCCAGAACGAAGTCGGCGCCGATCACCCGTCCCCGAAAGCCGGGCTGGCGGGCCAGCGTAGCCCCGAAATCGAGGGTCCCGGCGCAGATATCTAGATAGATTCCCTCCGGTATCCGCTCCCAGTTCAGCTGAGCGACCGCACAACGCCGCCAGCGCTGATCGAATCGCAGGCTGATGATGCGGTTGAGCCGATCGTAGGTGGGCGCGATCGCCCCGAAGATCTGCTTGACGTAGGCCCGCTTTTCGGGACCGCCGGCGACGGGTAACTCACGATCAGAGGCTAACATAGGCGCTCAATGTAGTCCCGCGGCGAGATCCTTGGCAAGGCGACGGGGCGATGCCTAGCGGGCCCGAGTGGGCACGACTCAGCGATCAGGAGGTCGTGCTGCTCGCCCGCGGCGGAAAGGATGCCGCGTATCGTGAGCTGATCCGGCGGTACGAGCGCCCGATCTTCGCCCTGCTGTTTCGCATGGTGCGGGACCGGGAGCTGGCGGAGGATCTCTCGCAAGAGACCTTCGTCAAGGCGCTCAACGCCATCGAGTCCTACCGCCCCGAGTTCAAGTTCTCGTCCTGGATTTTCAAGATCGCCAACAACGCCGCAATCGACCATCTGCGGCGCCGGGAGCTGGACACGCTCTCGCTGGATGGCTCGCCCCACGCGGAGACACCGGAGGCGATGCAGGCCACGGCCCTGCAGATCGGCGCGCGGCAGGAGTCGCCCCTCGATGCGGTCGAGGCGAAGGAGCTGGGCGGCGCGATCGAGGCGGCGATCGGACGGCTCCGGCCGGAGTACCGGTCCTGCATCCTGTTGCGTCACGTCGAGGGGCGCGCCTACGAGGAGATCGCCGAAATGCTGGATCTCCCGCTCGGCACCGTCAAGACGTACATCCACCGGGCCCGCAACGAGCTGCGCCAGCTCCTGGCCCACCTCAAATGATGAAACCTTCCCCGATTCCCCAGCGTAGGAGGGTCCACTTATGACCCCTGCACCCGGACGGCATCTGTCCGCCGAAGACCTCGACGCGTGGCTCGACGGCGCGCTCTCACCAGACGCGCAGTCCCACCTGGAGCGGTGCCCGGAGTGTCTCGAGCGGACCCAGGCGGAGCAGGAGCTGGTGACCCTGCTGTCCGCGCTTCCGCTGATGAGTCCCTCCGCCGATTTCGCCGACCGGGTCATGCAATCGGTGGCGGTGCCGGACCCGTTCGCTCTCCGCTCGCTGGAATCAACGCGGCGTCGTCTCTTCGCCAACCGGAAAACGGCGGCGCTGGCGGCGAGTGTTGCGCTGTTGCTGGCCTGCTCCATGACCGCGAGCATCGTCTGGACTCTCGGGCATCAGCAGACCCTCGCCGCCTTGGGATCGTGGCTGGCAGGCGAAGCGGGCCGCGCGGCCTGGCTGACCCTGCGTGGGGTGGCCTCGAACTTCATCGAGCAGCCATGGTACGCCGCCCTGCGCAGCCTGGCGGCCCATCCGGCGCGTCTTGGCCTCGCCTCCGCGCTCGCCTCCCTGGCCTATATCGGCGGTGTTCTTGCGTTCCGCCGCCTTCTGGCGCTTCCGACCCAGCAGGTGGCCCATGCCAGCGTCTAGCGCCCCGGCCCGGCTCCTTCTGGTGCTCCTGCTGGCCGCGGCGGCGCGTCCAGCCTCGGCCGGCACTCGGCCGGGGACGTGCAGTTCGTGCACGGTGACGCTGGTGCACGACTTCTGGGCGCTGGTGTCGGGCGTCTCCAGTATGCGCAAGGCCGTTCAACAGGAGCCTGGCCCCCGGCCGCGTCCCCAGGCCATCGCGCCCGCGCAGTCGGAGGACCACACCGTCGACATCAGCGACCTGAGCAAACCCACAGTCATCGAATCGAAGCTGCGCCGGGCGCTGCGCACGAATGATGGAGCCGTGCGCCTCACCGTGCCGAGCGGCACGGCCCGGCTGGGCGACTTCAGCGTTGGATCCAACGAGAGCGTGCCGGGGCACCTTCTGGTGGTGGACGGCACGGCCGATGTGTACGGCAAGCTGATGGGCAACCTGGTGACGGTGGACGGTGACGTCGTGCTGCACCCCGGAGGTCTGGTGAGCGGCGACATCCTGACGCTCGGGGGCGAGGTGCGCGATCAGGGCGGCGAGATCGGCGGAGAGGTGCGCAGCCTCCGCGCCGCCGCTCCGGAAGGGCCCACCGCCAGAGAAGCACCGGCGCCCGGCGCGCTGGAGACCGTGTTTCACCGAGTCTCGGGCGTGGTCGGCGTCTTTCTCACGTTAGGCGCGCTCGGGTTCGGGCTGGTCCTGTTCGGCCGCCCCAATCTCGAGGTGGTCTCGGATACGGTGTCGCACTCGTTCGGTCGAGCGTTCGTCACCGGGCTGGTGGGCCAGATCCTCCTGCTCCCCACCTTCGGCATGCTGGTAGTGGGACTGGTGCTCAGCGTCGCCGGGATCCTGCTGCTGCCGTTCGCCGTGGTGGTCTACGGGCTGCTCGTGGTGGTGGGCGCCCTTGGAGGCTATCTCGCGGTGGCGCACGCCATGGGCGAGACCTACACTCGGCGCCGCCTGGCGCAGGGCATGATCGGCTCCCCCAATAGTTATCGCTATCTGCTGGTCGGGCTGGGAAGCCTGGCGGCGTTCTGGCTCGCCTGGGCCCTCTTCGGCTGGGTGCCCGTGGCGGGCAATCTGATCCGGGGTGTGGCGTTCCTGGTGACATGGCTGCTCGCAACTGCCGGCTTCGGGGCAGCCCTGCTCAGCCGGGCGGGCATTCGGGAGAACTTCGCGGGCCGCCTCATTCCCCCCGAGGCACTCACCGACGAGTACCTCTGGGCGACGCCGCAGTTCGGGGTCACCGCTGCCCGGCGCCCGGGAGGCCGGACGCCCACCCGCGGGCTTTGAGCATGCGGGTCTGCCTTCTGCTGCTCACTCTCGCGTCGAGCCTCGGCGCGGAAGCCGCATCGGCCCAGAGCATGCGGCCCTTCAGCACCTATCGTCAGTGGCATGGTGAGACCCGCCTCACCGCGCGGCTCGACTATGCCGCGGGCTCGCTTCGGCTCGCCGCCGGCCGGCCCAACGAGCTGTACCGGATGGACGCCTCGTACGACAGCGAGCGCTTCCTTCCCCTGAGTGACTACGACGCCGGCAGCGGCGGACTGACGTTCGGATTTCGAGCGGCCGGCGGCGGCGGCATCAGGGTGGTCTCCCAGCACCAGCTTCGGCAGTCCGCCGAGGTCGCGTTCTCCCCCCGGACCGACCTCGCGCTGGACGTGGCGCTGGGCGCCGTGGACGGCGACCTCGAGTTGGGAGGCCTGCGGCTCACCGATCTCCATCTCTCCACCGGAGCGAGCAGGACGGTGGTGCGCTTCTCCCAGCCCAACGGCACCCGCTGCCGGTCGGCGTCGCTCACGGCGGGAGCGGCCGAGGTGTCGGTGCTCGGATTGGGCAACAGCCGGTGCGACCGGATTACGTTCGAGGGCGGCATGGGGAAGGTGCTGCTCGATTTCGCGGGGGTCTGGACCTCGAGCTCCCGGGTGGACGTGAGCATGGCGCTGGGTGAGCTGACGCTCCGCCTGCCGCGCCGGGTGGGCGTCCGTATCACCCCCGACAACTTTCTCGCGAGCTTCCAGCCGGAGGGACTCCAGCGGAGCGGGTCCGGCTACGTGACGGCGGGGTACGAGACAGCGGCGCGGCATCTGGACATCTCGCTCAGGACGGCGGTCGGCGGGGTGAAGATCGACTGGGTGGAGTGAGGCGACTCACACCGCCTCGCGCGGCAGAGGGCTAGGTTTGGTCATGACGCCGCTCGAAACGCTGGGCTACGTTCTCGGGACCTCCTTCGCTTCCGGACTCAATCTCTATGCGACGGTCGCGGCGGCTGGACTGCTCCAGCGCTTCGGTCTGGTCCAGCTTCCCGAGCCGCTGCACGTCCTCAGCAACCCGCTGGTGGTGGGGGTGGCGACGGCGCTGTTCGTGATCGAATTCGTCGCGGACAAGGTCCCCTACGTCGACTCGGTGTGGGACGCGGTGCACACCTTCATCCGCCCACCCGCGGCTGCCTTTCTCTCCTACAGCGCGTTCTCGGGAAACGTTCCGGAAGAGTGGCGAATCGGAGCCGGACTGCTCGCGGGCGGCGTGGCCCTCACCTCGCACGGCGCCAAGGCCACAACCCGCGCGGCCGTGAACGCGAGCCCGGAGCCGTTCAGCAACTGGACGCTCAGCACGGTGGAGGACGCCTTCGCGGTGTTCCTCGCCTGGCTGGCGGCAACGCATCCCATTGTGACGGCGGTGCTCGTCGTCGCGCTGGTAATCGCGGCGGTGCTGGTGATCTGGCGGTTCTTCGGGCTGTTCCGGCGGCTGGTGGCGGGGACGGGGGAAAGGGGCTCGGGAGAGGCGGTAGTGGGAAGCAGGTCGTAACCGCCCTGTCATCCCGAAGAGCGGCGCCACGCTGTCATCCCGAGGAGCGCCAGCGTATAAGGCGCCTGCCTCGTTTCCGTGCCATCCTTGCCCCACCTTGCCCCACCTTGCCCCTCCCTACCTCACCCTGCCGCCCCTACCCCAGCCTCGCCCGGACCCTCCCCCCCACCCCCAACCCGAGCCGCCGCGCGGCCGAGCCGTCGCGTACCGCCACCTCGACCGCTCCGCCCGATCCGACGTAGGCCAGGAGCCCGCCGGTGGGCACGTCCCCGAACGTGCGGCGGAGCGGCCCCAGGTCGAGGCCTTCGACCTCCATCGTGGCGTAGGGCGGGACCAGATCGGTGTCGAGGTTCGTCACCAGAGTGCCGAAGCGATCGACGTAGACGATCTCCCCCAGCACCGACTTCCCCTCGTAGTGCGGTTCGGCGTAGACCAGGCGGTGGGGAACCCCCGCGAACGGCCGTCCCAGCGACGGCAGCGGCTCGCCGCACGCCAGCATCGCGGCTGCTGGAGCGAAGAGGTCGCGCCCGTGGAACGTCGGCGAGGCACCGCGGGGGATCCTGAGCTCGACGATCTCGACTTCGGTGTCGCGGATGACCGGGGTGAAGAGGCCGTTGTCTGGTCCGACGAACCAGTGGCCGTGCGCCCGGAGAGCCAGGCCGGCCCGGCTGGTGCCCACTCCCGGATCGACGACCGCCAGGTGGGTGGTACCCGCAGGGAAGCGATGCCAGGCGCGGCCCAGGAGATAGGCGCCGGCCCGCACCTCTCCCGGGGGCACCTGATGGGTCACGTCCACCAGCACCGCCTCGGGAGCGGCGCTGAGGAGTACCCCCTTGATCTCGGCTACGTAGGAGTCGGTGGTACCGAAATCGGTGAGCAGGGTAATGAGCGGCATCAACCCCGAAGGATCGGCAGCGCGACGCTCCGGCCGGCGGTCTTGGCCTGAAGCTGCTCGGCGATCTGACGCAGGACCAGCCCGGCGGCGCTCTCCGGTTCCGCGACCACCACCGGGTTTCCGGCATCGGCCAGCTCCGCCAGGCGCGGCTGCAGCGGCACGCTGCCCAGCAGCGGCACGCCCAGCTCCTCGGCCAGGCGCTGACCGCCACCCGAGGAGAACAGCTCGAAGCGGCGCCCGGTCTCCGGATCGGTGAAGCCGCTCATGTTCTCGATCACCCCGACCACCGGCACCCCTACCCGCTCGAACATCTTGGCGCCGCGGAGCGCATCACCCACGGCCATCTCCTGCGGGGTGGTCACGATCACTGCGCCGGAGACGTGGGTGGCCTGCACGAGGGAGAGCTGGGCATCGCCGGTTCCGGGCGGCATGTCCACGATGAAATAATCCAGCTGCCCCCACTCCACATCGCGGAGAAACTGCTGCACGATCTTCATGATGATGGGGCCACGCCAGATGGCAGGGGCATCTCGCTCGACCAGGAAGCCGAGCGACATGAGCCGGACGCCGTGCGCCTCGAGCGGCTGGATCTTTCCGCCGTAAACCGGGGGCTTCTCGAAGACGCCGAACATGCGCGGCACATTGGGCCCGTAGATGTCCGCGTCCATGACCCCGACCTGCAGTCCGGCCTGGGCAAGCGCCACGGCGAGGTTCACCGCCACCGTGGACTTCCCTACGCCACCCTTGCCGGAGGACACCGCGATGATCCGGCCGAGGTTGGGCTGCTCCGCAGCCGTGGGGGCCGGCTCCGGAGCGGGCGGGGCCGCACCGGTGGGCGCCGCATGGGTCACCCGCGCGGGTCCCGCCGGATTGGTGACCGTGATCTTGACCTCGTCCCGCCGCACTCCCTCGACTGCCTGCACGGCGGCCCGCGCCTGACGCACCAGGGTAGCCGGATCTTCCGGGGCCAGCAGGAAGGTGAAGCTCACCTTCCCGTCCTCGGTGGTAGTGAGGTCCCGGATCATCCCAGCGGAGAGCAGGTCGTTGTCCACCCGCGGGTTGCGGATGGCCGCGAGGGCCGCGGCGACCCGGGCCTCGATCGAGTCCGCCACTAGACGGCCTCCACCTGCTTCACCTCGGGCACCATTGCCCGCAGCCGGGTCTCGATGCCCTGCTTGAGGGTGATGGTGGACGCGGCGCAGCCGTGGCAGGTGCCGCCCAGCCGAAGCAGCAGCAGGCCCTCGCTTTCGTCGAAGTCGACGACCTCCACATGACCGCGATGGGACGCGATGTAGGGACGCAGGGTGTCGAGTGTTTTCTCGATCCGATCGATGGTATCCATGGTCCTCAGAGGGAATTCCTACTCCTAAACTCGGAATATAGGATACCAGAGACCTCGGTCAACACGTCAGCGCTGCTTCCCCCCATTGCCGCCGAGATAGGTCCGCGCAGCGCCGAGCACGGTGGCTTGGACTTCGGCGAGGGTGCCCGGCAAGGCTAAGCCGGCCGCCTTGGTGTGTCCCCCGCCGCCGAACTTGTTGGCAAACGCCGCCACATCCACGGCGCCCACCGACCGAAGCGAGACCTTGACTCGTCCCTGGCTCACCTCCCGGAACAGGAGGGCCATCCTCACCCCCTCGATCGAGCGGGGAAACTCCACCACGCCGTCGAGGTCATCCGAGGACACGCCCAACCGCTCGATGGCTCCCGAGGGCACCGTCACCCACGCCAGGCCGTGCTGCGGCTCGACCACCAGGGTCTGCAGCGCCTCGGCGAAGAGACGGGGGCGTCCCTCGGGCGCGCGGGCGTACACTTCGAGATAGATCTCCTCCGGGTCCACCCCGGTTTCCAGCAGCTCCGCCGCGATTCGCAGCGTGCGCGGCCGGGTGTTGCTGAAACGAAACCCTCCCGTGTCCGTGAGGATGGCGACGTAGAGCCCGCGCGCGGCCTGCTCGGTCAGCTTCCAGCCATTCGCGAGCGCCAGCTCGAAGACCAGCTCGCCAGTCGCGGCGGCACTGGCATCCAGGTAGCGCGGCCCATCGGGAAGTATGCCTTCGCTCACATGGTGGTCGACGCAGGCCACCGGCACCCGGCTGGCGCGGACCGTCTCACCCAGCATGCCGAGGCGGCCGAGATCGGAGATATCGAGCACTACGATCGCGTCGGCACGTCGGAGCTCGCGCACGGCCTCGCGGGTGCGATCGACAGAAGGCAAGTCCTCAAACAGGAACTCGAACCTGGGCGGCGTCGGGGTGGGGTTGGTCACGACCGCCTCGATCCCGCGGTCACGCAGCAGGTGGGCGAGGCCTGCCTCGCTGCCGAGCCCATCGCCGTCGGGATTGACGTGGGTGATCAGGCAGACCCGGCGGCCGGGCGTCAGCACGGTGGCGAGGGACCGCGCGGCGGCGATCCGGTCGGGAGCGAGCACGAACGGCATGGGGAAATACTAATAGAACAACGCGGACGGAGCGGCCGTCAGCCGGCCTTCCGTCCGCGTTGGTCTGCCTGCGATCTCGCGGGAGCGGCTACCGTCCCACCGGCTCCCGGACCGGAGCCGGCGATTCCGCGATCTCCTGCTGCAGCACGCTGTGCTTGCGGCTGTACCCGAAGTAGATGCCGAACCCGATCACCAGCCAAACGAACAAGCGGAGCCAGGTGTCGCCGGGAAGCGTGGCCATCAGCCCGAAGCACGCCAGGATACCCAGGATGGGGACCAGGGGCACCAGGGGAGTGCGGAACGGCCGCTCCAGATCGGGCCGCTTGTTCCGCAGGATCCATACGCCGCCGCACACCAGCACGAAGGCGAGGAGGGTTCCGATGTTGACCAGCTCACCCAGAATCTGAATCGGGAAGGTGCCGGTGATGACCGCGACGATGAGACCGACGCCGATGGTCGAGAGGTACGGGGTACGGAAGCGGGGATGCACTTTCCCCGCCCAGGCTCCGATCAAGCCGTCCCGAGACATCGAGTAGAAGACCCGGCTCTGGCCCAGGAGCATGACCAGCACGACCGACCCGAGCCCGAGCACCGCGCCGACGTTGATGAACGGACGCAGCCAGGTGAGCTGAGGAATCTGCTCCACCGCGTAGGCCACCGGGTGCGCCACGTTGAGCCGATCGTACTTCACCAGTCCGGTGAGGGTCAGCGACACCAGGATGTAGAGAACGGTGCAGATGCCCAGCGATCCCAGAATACCCGTCGGCATGTCCTTCTGCGGATTGCGGGCCTCCTGCGCCGCCGTGCTGACGGCGTCGAATCCGATATAGGCGAAGAAGATGAGCCCGGCCCCGCGGAACACCCCGCTCCACCCGTACTCGCCGAAGGTGCCGGTGTTGGGCGGGATGAAGGGATGCCAGTTGGACGGGGTCACGTACCGCCAGCCGAAGACCAGGAACATGAGCACCACGGCGATCTTCAGGATGACGATCAGGTTGTTGACCTTGGCGGATTCCTCGATGCCGATGGTCAGCACCGTGGTGGCCAGGAGTACGATCGCCATCGCCGGAAGGTTCACCAGCGCGCCCGTGTTGTTCCATCCCGGCTGGACGCAATGGGCCACGGCATTGGTGACATCGGCCGCGCTGCAGAAGCGGAGCGGCGCAGAGGTCACAGCCTCCGGAAGGTGAATGCCGAGATAGTCGAGCAGACTCACGAAATAGCCGGACCAGCCGACGCCGACCGTGGCCGCGCCCATGGCGTATTCCAGTACCAGGTCCCACCCGATGATCCAGGCGACGAACTCGCCCATGGTGGCGTAGGAGTAGGTGTACGCACTCCCGGCAACCGGCACCGCGCTCGCCATCTCCGCGTAGCAGAGGCCCGCCAGTCCGCACGCGACGGCGGCGACGATGAAGGAGATCGGCACGGCCGGGCCTGCATGCAGCGCGGCAGCCAGCCCGGTGAGCACGAAGATGCCCGCTCCGATAATGGCCCCGATACCAAGCATGGTCAGGTTGAGTGCCCCCAGTGACCGCTTGAGCGAGCGCTCGCCCGTCGCCTCGGCCTCGGCGCGCAGGACCGTGATGGACTTAGTGGCCCATAAGTTCATAGGGTGATCCTCTTTGGAAGGGAGCGCGTCCGCCGGCGAGGCGGCACATACGTTCGGCCCTGCTTGTTGCCGCTGCTTAGGCGCTGTAGTTCGGTGCTTCCCGCGTGATGGTCACATCGTGCGGGTGCGACTCGCGGAGGCCGGCCGAGGTGATCTGAATCATCTCCACGTCGCACTGCAACTGAGGAACACTGCCGACCCCGCAATACCCCATGCCGCTCCGGAGACCCCCGACCATCTGATAGAGCACGTCGGCCACGGGGCCCTTGTAGGGCACGCGGCCCTCGATGCCTTCCGGCACCAGCTTGGAGGGTGCCATCTCCCCCTCTTGGAAGTAGCGGTCGGCCGAGCCGTCCTGCATGGCGGAGAGGCTGCCCATGCCGCGGATCATCTTGTAGCGGCGGCCTTCGGCCAGCACCGACTCGCCGGGGCTCTCCTCGGTGCCGGCCAGCATCGACCCCATCATGACCGAAGACGCTCCAGCGGCCAGGGCTTTCACCACGTCCCCGGAGTACTTGATGCCCCCGTCGGCAATTACGGGCACGTCGTCCACCCCCCGGAGCGCGTCCATGATGGCGGTGACCTGGGGGACGCCGACGCCGGTGACCACCCGGGTCGTGCAGATGCTGCCTGGGCCGATCCCGACCTTCACGGCGTCCACCCCGCGGCGCACCATCTCGCGCGCACCAGCCTCGGTGGCGACGTTGCCGGCCACGAGCTGGATGTCGGGGAAGCTCTCCCGGAGCTGTCCGACGGTGCTCAGCACCCCCTCGCTGTGACCGTGCGCCGAGTCCACCACCACCACGTCGACGCCGGCATCGACCAGCCCTCGCGCCCGGGCGAGGGCGTCGGGACCGGCGCCCACGGCTGCCGCGACCCGGAGCCGGCCGTGCTGGTCCTTGTTGGCGTTGGGGTGCTCGCGGCGCTTGAAGATGTCCTTGACGGTGATGAGGCCCTTGAGGATGCCCTGGGCGTCCACCACCGGGAGCTTCTCGATCCGGTGCCGGGCGAGGATCCGCTCGGCGTCATCCAGGCTGGTACCCACCGGGGCCGTGACCAGATTCTCCTTGGTCATCACCTCGCGGATCGGCTGGTCGAGGTTCCGCTCGAACTGGAGATCGCGGTTGGTGATGATCCCGATGAGCCTCCCCTGGCCGTCCACGATCGGAACGCCGGAGATCTTGAAGCGGCGCATGAGCTGGTAGGCCTCGCGGAGCGGCCGGTCGGGCCCGAGCGTGGTGGGATTGAGGATCATCCCGCTCTCGCTGCGCTTCACCCGGTCCACCTCGGCCGCCTGCCGCTCGGGGGACATGTTCTTATGCAGCACGCCGATGCCGCCGCCCCGGGCCATGGCGATGGCCATGTCGGCCTCGGTGACGGTATCCATGGCGGCGGAGATCAGCGGAATGTTGAGCGAGATGCTGCGGGTGAAGCGGGTGGCGGTCGAGACCTCGCGCGGGTGGATGGCCGCATATCGCGGCACCAGAAGCACATCGTCGAAGGTGAGGCCGGGCTTGGGGCGAATAACGGTCATTCGTTCGGCGAGACGGCGCGGGGAAGCACACCTCGATGCACGACGGCCCACCGAGCCCTCTCGAGGGCGGTCGGCAGGCCGGGAGCGCAGGGGTCCATCTCCAAGTGTAGGGGGCGGGCCCGGGGAAATCAAGCGCGTTCCGGCCCGCCGAAAGGGTCGCCTGGAGGACGGCCTCAGTCGCCCGTCCGGGTCCCCGCGAAGCTCTCCGTCTGAGTGCAGGTGGCGAACACCGGAGCGCTGGCGCTCCCGTCGCGAAATACCTGGGTGGTGGCACTCGAGAGCGTCAACGAGAGCGGGCTGGCGGACAGGTCGAATTGTCCGCTGATCGAGTACCTTCTGAGCCCGCCCCTCACCCTGTCGGGGTCCCGGTTCTGCGCCAGAGAAGGTACACCGGGATCCCGAGGGCCACGATCAGCAGCCCCGGCCAGGTATAGAGCGGCCTCTCGAACAGCAGAATCACCATCAATCCGCCCACCGCCACCAGGTAGAGCGCGGGCAGCACCGGGTACCCGAACGCCTTCACCGGACGCGGGAGGTCCGGCCGGATCCGCCGCAGACGGAAGAGCGCCACCGTGGTGAGAAAATAGAAGACCAGCGCCGCGAAGATGACGTAGTCGAGCAGCTGGTTGTAGGTCCCGCTGATGCAGAGCACCGCGGCCCAGACCGCCTGGGCTATGAGCCCGAATATCGGCGTGCGATAGATCGGGTGTAGCGTCCCGGCGCGCTCGAAGAAGAGCCCGTCGCGCGCCATGGCATAGTAGACTCGCGGGCCCGAGAGGATCAGCCCGTTGTTGCACCCGAAGGTGGACAGCAGGATCGCGACCGCCATCACCGTCGCCGCGCCCGCACCCATCGCCACTTCGATTGCGGCGGTGCCTACCCGGTCCTGCGCCGCGTACTGGAGCCCGCGGGCCAGCACGTCGGTGCCGTTGGGTTCGCCGTAGAACGGCAGGATGTTGAGATAAGCCACGTTGGCCAGGATGTAGAGCAGGCTCACCGTCCCGGTGCCGATGGCGAGGGCCCGCGGCAGGTTCCTGGTCGGATCCTGCACTTCGGCGGCGGCGAAGGTCACGTTGTTCCAGGCGTCGCTCGAAAAGAGCGAGCCCACCATGGCGGCCCCGATCACCGGCACCACCGCGAGGCTCCAGCTCCCGGTGCCCCAAAAGTTGGAGAAATTGGTGGCCGCGATGTCGGGCTGCCGGAACAGCGTGAGCCCCAGCAGCACGATGGCCGCGAGCGCGCCGATCTTGGCGACACTGAAGACCGTCTGGATCGCCGCGCCGAGGGTCACGCCGCGCATGTTGGTGACGGTGAGGACCGCGATCATCAGCATCGCCACGATCCGCTGGGGCGAGAGCCCGAGCTGGATCGCCTCGCTGCTCCCCGGCAGGTGCACCTGGCCGAGCCGCAGGAACACGTCGGGCGAAAGCGGGACCAGGACGCCGAGAAACTTGGCAAACGCCACCGCCACGGCGGCGATGGTCCCGGTCTGGATGACGGTGAACAGGGTCCATCCGTAGAGGAACCCCGCCAGCGGCGAGAGTCCCTCCCGGAGAAAGACGTACTGCCCGCCGGCTTTGGGGATCATCGCCGCAAGCTCGGCATAGGCCAGCGCGGCCACCACGGTCATCGCGCCAGTGACGACCCAGACGATCAGCAGCGCCCCCGGCCCCCAGGCCGACACCTGCCGCCCGATATCGGCCGAGACGATGAAGATCCCGGAGCCGATCATCGAGCCGACCACCAGGGAGATGGCGGCCAGCGGACCGATGCCGCGGATGAACTCGGGAGACTGGCCGGCGGCCGCCGGTGCCTTCGCGGGGGCGACCACTCAGCTGCCCGTGTCGGACTGCGGCTTGGCGGGCTCGATGGCCTTGGGAGGACGCTCGGCCGCTTTCACCGCCTCCTCCACCACCGCCTGCCCCGCGGCGGCCAGACCTTTCATGACTTTGGCGGCACTGTCCATCAGGCCCATGGTGCCGCTGATCGCCTGGATCGGGATCTTGCCGGCCCGCATGGTGTCCTCGACCGTCTCCGTGAGCCGGGCGAAGATCCCGCCCGGCCGGGACCGCTCCGCGTATTTACTGTCGAGAAACTCGATGTAGTCCAGGATCTGGTAGCCGCGCTCGTCGCCCAGATTGTCCAGCAGGCGCGCGATCCGCTGCTTCAGCAAGTCGTTCATCGGAGGACCTCTACTTTCCGTCGAGCCCGGATACCACGGAGACCAACTCGGTCACTGGGGTGGTGAGATACTTGGAACGGGCCGCCCGCACGGTGACCCGCAAGACCACCTCGGTCAACGGCGGCAGGGCCCGGAACTCGGCGATCCGGCCGGCGGGAATGGTGACGTAGACGAAGCCCGGCTCGGGCAGCGGCCCGCGGGTGAGCAGGTACGGCTGCCCGGCGGGCATCTCCGTCCGGAGCTCGTCGGCGGTCTGCACCGCGATGAGCTGCAGCCGCCAGTCGATGGTCTGCCCCACGTACCGGTCCGGCGCCGCGCGGACCTCGGCGGCGCTCACGCCGACCAGCGTCCCGCCGTCGCTCGCCTTCAGGTCGTCCTCCTTGACCCAGCCTTCGAGCTGCACCCTGGCCCAGCCGTTGGAGCGGCTCACCACCCGGGCGGGTGTGCCGCTCGGGAGCGTGGCCAGGGCGCCACCCTCGGGGACGGCGCTGAGATTGGTCTCTCTCGCGGTCTCGACCCGCTCGTCGGTCGCGGGAGCATCCGCTTTGGAGGCATCGCCTTTCGATGCCGACGGAGCGGCCCCCGGCGCGCGGGCCTGGGGCGCTTTCCCCTGCACCGGCTGGGGACGCGCGGCGGAGCCGACGGCACGGCGCGGCACCCATCCCGCGCGCTTGACGCGGGTCCAGCGGCCGTTCACGCCTACCCGCTTGAGCAGGGTGCCCTCGCGCACTCGGCCGAGCACGGGCCCGTTCGGGGCTCGGCGCAGGTTCTCTCCCCGGTCGGGCGTCACGACCAGATCGAAGCCGTCGCGCCGGGTCGGCGAAGTGGACGAGGTGGTGATCCAGCCCTCGACCGTTACCTGATGCCAGTCCCCGCGAGGCCGGCCAGGCACGACCGGCGCGCCGGCCGGAAGGGAGACGAGGGGCGGTCCGTCGGGCTCGCGCTGCAGGTCGGCCGGCGTGGAGAGGGGCTGCTCCTCCTGCGCCCGAAGCGGCGCGGCGAGCAGCAGGCAGGCGATGACGCAGGCTGGTAGCCGAAGCAGGCCCGGACTAGATTGCGGCGCGTAACTCACAGTCCGACATTGTAGAACACGCGGAGAGCCATGTCAAACGGCAACGCCCGGAACCGGGTCGTTTTGGTGGTTCTGGACGGCTGGGGATATCGTCCCGAGCGTGAGGGGAACGCCATCGAGCTCGCCGCCACCCCGGTCTGGCACCGGCTCTGGGATTCCTTCCCCCACACCCTCCTCGATGCCAGCGGCCTGTCCGTAGGGCTTCCCGAAGGGCAGATGGGCAACAGCGAAGTCGGTCATCTCAACCTGGGCGCCGGGCGGGTGGTGCCGCAGGACCTGGTGCGGATCTCCCAGAGCATTCAGCGGGGCGATTTCTACCAGCTGCCGCCGCTGGTGGAGCTGTGCGGCGGACTGCGCCAGAGCGGCGGTACCCTGCATCTCGTCGGCCTGCTCGGACCCGGCGGGGTGCATGCGCTCGACCGGCATCTCCTCGCCTGCGTCGAGCTGGGCGTCCGCCACCGGGTGCCGGCGATCGCGATCCACGGTTTCCTCGATGGGCGCGACTCCGCCCCGACGCTGGGTGCGGAAGTGGTGCGCACCCTGCTTCAGGACATGCGGCGCATCGCCGGACCCCGGGTGGACATCGCCTCGCTCACCGGCCGCTACTACGGCATGGACCGGGACCACCGGTGGAACCGCACCCAGGTCGCCTACGATGCCATGGTCCACGGGGTGGGCACACCGGTCGAGCATCCGGTGCAGGCGGTGCAGGCGGCATATCAGCGGGGGGAGACCGACGAGTTCATCAAGCCGCTGGTCCACTTCCGGCAGGGCCGGCCGGTGGCGACGATGCACGACGGCGACGGAGTGCTGTTCTTCAACTATCGCAGCGACCGGATGCGGCAGATCGTCGCCGCGCTGGCGATCGACGGGTTCGCCGAATTCGACCTGGGCAACCGGCCGAGGCTATCCTGCGTCACCATGACGCAATACGACCAGACGTTTCCCATTCCGCAGGCGTTCCCGCCGTTCACGCTCGCACGGATACTGGCGGAGGTGCTGGCCGGTTCGGGCCGGACCCAGTTCCGGACCGCGGAGACGGAGAAGTACCCGCACGTCACGTACTTCTTCAATGGCGGCCACGAGCCGCCGTTCCCCGGAGAGGAGCGCTGCCTGATCCCCTCGCAACGCGTGGCCACGTACGATCTGGCGCCCGAGATGAGCGCGGCCGGTATCACCGAGGCGCTCTGCCGCACCATCGAGTCCGGGCAGCATGATTTCCTCCTCTGCAATTTCGCCAACGCCGACATGGTGGGACATACCGGTGTGCTTCCCGCCGTGATCCGGGCCGTGGAGACGGTAGACCGCTGCCTGGCCCGGGTGCTGAGCAGTGCGGAGAAGGCGGGCATCAGCGTCCTCATCACTGCCGACCATGGAAATTGCGAGATGATGATCGACCCGGTCACCGGCGGGGTGCACACCGCGCATACCACCAGTCCCGTGCCCTTCGTCGCGGTCCGGTCCGACGCCGATGCGCTTCGCTCCGGGGGCTCCCTTCGGGACGTCGCGCCCACCGTGCTCCGGCTGCTCGACATGGCCCCGCCGGCCGAGATGACCGGATGTGATCTTCGTGAGATCTGAACGCATGGCGCGCATGTGGAGCATCGTGGCGGCCGGCTTCCTTCTGCTCGGCCTGCCCGCGGAAGCCCGGGCCCAGGTGGGGCATCCGCCCAACGCCTCGCCGTACCACGATATCCGCCGGGGTCACACGTTCGTCCCGCTGGGAGGATACTTCAGCGGGGACGGGGGCCGTTTCGGGATCGCGCCGCACAGCGGCGGGGTCTACGGGTTCCGCTACGACATCCGCACGGCCACCGCGCTCGAGATGGGTCTGGGCTTCGCCCGCGGCTCGCTGGAGCGGCTGATCGTGAATCCGGACGAGACTCTCGCGAACCGGGTCTCCGGTCCGGTCAAGCAGACGGTGACGTTCGCGGAGTTCGATCTGCAGCTCAACCTGACCGGCGGCAAGACCTGGCACCGCCTCGCCCCCTTCGTCGGGGCCGGGGTCGGGCTCACCCTTCCCAGCGGCACAGCCCAGGACACCAGCGGGTTCAAGTTCGGTCACAAGCTCTATTTCATCCCGTCGGCGGGGCTGCGCATCTTTCTCACCGACCGCCTCCACCTCCGCGGCGAGGCCCGGACCACCTTCTGGAAGCTGAAATACCCGACCAGCTTCACCGAGGAGCCCACTCTCGAGCCGGGCACGGTGGATAGCCCGAACGCGGTGATCACCGACGGCAACCTGAGCGAATGGACGACGAGCTCCTGGCTGCAGGTAGGGCTGGGGTACTCCTTTTCTCCCTGAGCGATGTCCACTTCTCTGACGCGCGTCGTCGGATTTCATGCCGTTCACCGGCTCTTCCGAGCCGACTGGACCGACGCGCAGAACCGCGAAGCGTTCGGACCGCTCTCCGACCCGCCGGGGCACGCGCACGACTACCGGTGCGCCGTGACGGTCCGCGGCCCGATCCACGACTCCCGCGGCATGGTGCTCGACCTGACGCTGCTCGACCGGATCCTCCACGACGAAGTGGTGGCGCCGTTCGAGGGAGCCAACCTGAATCAGGATGTGCCCGTGTTTGCCGGCGGGCGGATGCTCCCGACCTGCGAGGCGATCGCCGCGTACGTCTACCCCCGCATCTCCGCCAGGCTGCCGGCCGGAGTCGAGCTGGAGCGGGTGCGTATCCTGGAGGACCCGACGCTCTATGCCGACTGCACCGGCCTCCCCTGAGGTGATTCGCCCCGCCCAGCGGGGGTGGGGGGAGGTCCCGCCGGACAACGCGGCAGCGGCGCAGGCCGAGGCGCGGCGGCCTGTGTTGGCATCGGGCTGCGGCGCCGTCTCCACTGACCACCAATCACTGGGGGGCTGATGCACCTCCGAGCGTGCGCCGCAGTCATCGCTGCCGGGCTGGCGCTCAGCGCCGCACCCGCCACCGCCCAGCGGACCGGCGACCGCGCGCGGCTGGTGTTCACCGTGTCGGGCGCCTACATCGGCGGCGCCGGTCTGTGGACGGTTCCCGTGCAGCCCGTCGAGGACCAGTTGCCGGCCGACACCTTCTTCCTGAGCCGAAGCATCAAGCGAACTTTCGGCGCGGGGTTCGCGGGCAGCTACTATCCGGGCGCCCACTTGGGGCTCTCCGTCGAGGCGTTCCTCATCGGTCTGGGATACGAAGATACCTGTCGCCTGCTCCCGCCTCCGGGCCAGAATGCCCGGAACGTCTCCCTCTGCCGGGCCATCGATCGGCGGGACCGCTCCGCGGCGTCGGTGGCCTTCTCGGTCGGGGGCATCTACCGGGTGGCCAGCCGGGAGTTCATCTCGCCATTCGTCAGCGCCGGCGCCGGCTTTCTCTTCAACAATGTGAGCTCGATCCTGACGTCCGGGTTCGTCAGTACCGCCACCGAGACGGGTGAGTTCGTGCTGTACGACGACGACAACCGGACCAGGATCCGGCCCGCTTTCCGGCTGGGGGCCGGCGCCACCGTCGCCCTGGGGAAGGCGTACCATCTCCGGGTGGAGGTCCGCGACAACATCGTGGGCATCGAGCAGGTCACCGGGGTGAAGCCCACGATCGCCCAGATCCCTCCGCACGACAACACCTACAAGTCGCTCTGGAGCGTGCACGTCGGGGTGGATGTCATCCTGGAGCGGCAGCGCGGGAGACGCTACTGAGCGGCCCAGTCGTGCGGGGCGCCATCCTGGCGGGCGGGGGGGCGACCCGATTCGGCGGCAGACCGAAGGGCCTGGAGATCGTGGGCGGGGAGCGGATCCTGGACCGGCTCGAGCGAACCATGCGGGCGGCGCTGGGCGAGCCACCGCTGCTGGTGGCCAATGCCCCGGACGCCGCCTCCTGGCGCCCGGACCTGCGGGTGACCTCCGACCTCCGGCCCGGCCTCGGC
Organism: Gemmatimonadales bacterium; assembly: GCA_036265815.1. Taxonomy (NCBI): domain Bacteria; kingdom Pseudomonadati; phylum Gemmatimonadota; class Gemmatimonadia; order Gemmatimonadales; species Gemmatimonadales bacterium. The sequence continues at coordinate 95,544 of DATAOI010000044.1, read as the reverse complement.
GCCCTGGGCGGCATCTACACGGCGGTGGCCGCGGCGCCCGCGCCCGTAGTCTGCGTTGCCTGGGACATGCCGTTCGTCCCCGCCGCCCTGGTGCGGGCCCTGGCCGATGGGCTCGCCCGCCACGATGCGGTGCTCCCCGAGAGCGACGGTCGTCGCGCAGTCGAGCCGCTCTGCGCGGCGTATGGGTCGGCCTGCCTCCAGCCAATCGCCGAGCGGCTCGACGCCGGCGATCTCAGGGCCATCGCCTTCCACCCGCGCATCTCTGTCGGTATCCTCCCTCTGGCCGAAATCCGGACTTTCGGCGACCCCGCGTTCCTGTTCTTCAACGTCAACACCGCGGACGATCTCGCGAGGGCGGACGAACTTTGGCGGCGACACGGATCATCTCCATAGTCGGCCGGAAGAACGCGGGCAAGACCACACTGGCCGTGGCGCTCGCCAGCGAGCTCGCGCGACGGAACCGGCGGGTGATGACGATCAAGCACGGGCACCACCTGGTCGACGTCGATCGCCCCGGGTCCGACAGCTGGCGCCACTTTCACGAAGGCCGGGCGGAACGGGTGCTCATCGCCGCACCGGACCTGCGGGTGCTGTTCGAGCGGACCCCCGACGACTACGATCCCATCGGCCTGGCGCGGCGCTATCTGGCGGACGCCGACATCGTGCTGGTCGAGGGCTTCAAACGAGCGCCGCTGCCCAAGATCGAAGTCTTCCGCCCGGCGGTCTCCGCCCATCCGCTCTACGCCGCCGACTCCGCCGAGGCCTCCCTGTGGGCCGCGATCGTCACCGACGATTCCGAGTTCGACGCCGCCTGCATGGTGCTCCGGTTCCAGGATACGATGTGGCTGCAGCTCCTGGCCAACCTGGCCTGGGATCGGGCGCTGGTACTCGATCCGTGACGGAGCCGCTGGCCGCGGCGGACGCGGCCCGGCGGATCCTCTCCCAGGTGCGCCGCCAGCCCGCGCTCCGGGTGCCGCTCGACGACGCGCTCGACAGTGTCCTGGCCGAGTCGATCATCGCGCCGCTGGACATTCCCGCCTGGACCAATTCTGCGATGGACGGCTACGCCGCGCGAGCCGCCGACGTGCGCGGCGCCTCCGAGGCCGACCCGGTGCGGCTCCGGGTGGTGGAGCAGCTGCCGGCCGGCGCGTTCCCCACCCGATCGCTGGCGCCGGGCGAGGCGGCCCGGATCTATACCGGCGCTCCGCTGCCGGACGGCGCCGACACGGTCATCCGGCAGGAGGATACGGACTACGGCGCCGACATCGTGACCGTCGTGCGTGACCGGGACATCGGGGTGAACATCCGCCGGGCAGGCGAGGACATCCGGAAGGGCAGCACGGTGCTCGTGCCGGGCAGGGAGCTGGGGCCGGCGCACCTCGGCGTGCTGGCCTCGCTCGCGGTGGCCCACCCCATGGTCTACCGCCGGCCCCGGGTGGGGATCCTGGGCAGCGGGGACGAGATCGTGGACGTGGACCAGCCCGAGGAGATCCTCAGCGGGCGGAAGATCGCGAGCAGCAATACCCACACGCTGGCCGCGCTGGTGCGCCTGGCGGGGGGAGAGCCGGTCAACCTGGGCATCGCGCGGGACACGCCCGCGAGCCTCCGGGAGCACCTCGGGCGTGCACTCGAGTGCGATCTCCTGGTGACCACGGCCGGCATCAGCGTGGGCGAGCACGACTACGTCCGCGCGGTGCTCGACGAGCTCGGCGCTGAGCAGCGGTTCTGGAAGCTACGCATGCGGCCGGGCGCGCCGGTGGGGTTCGGACTGCTGGGGGACATTCCCTGGATCGGCCTCCCGGGCAACCCGGTCAGCACGATGGTGACGTTCGAGCTCTTCGTCCGCCCCGCCATCCGCAAGATGTCGGGCCGCACCCTGCCCTTCCGTCGCAGCGCTCTGGTGCGCGTCGGCGAGCCGATCAGCCTCAAGCCCAAGCTGCAGCATTTCCTGCGGGCCGTCGTCAGGGAGGAAGCGGGCGGGGCCGAGGCCAAGCTCACCGGGCCGCAGGGCTCGGGTATTCTCACGTCGATGATGCTGGCCAACGCGCTGCTGGTGATTCCGGAAGGCCAGTTCGAGACCCCCTCAGGGGCGATGGTGCAGGCGCTCCGCCTGGACGATCCTATTCATCAGGCCGACCCGGCCTTCTGAGGGCGCGTCGGTCAGGGGGTGCCGTGGAAGATCTTCCCGCCGACACCGACCGCGAACACGTCGGCCCCGGAGCTGCCCCAGACGCCAAGCAGATTGTCGGAGTGCAGAATGGTGGACTTCCAGCGGGTTCCGGGGCCGGTCGAGTGGAGGGTGAGACCGCTCTGCCCCACTGCAAACGCGTCGGCTTGCGAGTGGCTCCATACCCCGTAGATGAACCGCGTCGTCCCCCGCTCGGACCCCCATGCGGTCCCGTCGTACCGGAAGATTGCCCCATCCCATCCCACGGCCACCACGTCCCCGGCCCCGCTTCCCGAGATACTGGTGAAGCCCACTCCGGGGCGCTCCAGCACGGTGGTCCAGGTCTGCCCATCGTAGTGAATGATCTTGCCGGTGCCCCCCTCCTCACCTGGGACGATGGCGTTGCCGACGGCGTACACGTCGGTCGGCGAGCTGCCCCAGACATCCATCAGGCTCAGGAAGTCCGGTTCCAGGTCTCGCATGAAGCCGCACTGGCTGCCGTCGCAGTGCACCAGGACGGAGCCGTTGAACTCGGGGCTGGCATTGAAGGCGCCCACGATGAACACATCGGTGGCGGAGGTGCCCCAGACCGACTGGAAGAAGATGGGGGTGTCGGGATCGGTGGGGAGCCCCGGAACATCATGCCACTCGTGTCCATCGAAGTGCAGCACCAACGCGGGGTTCGACGCGAACGCGTCAAACCCCACCGCGTAGACGTCCGACCCCGAGGCGCCCCAGATGGCGTCGAGCACGATGTCGTTCCGGTCCAGCTGGCTGGACCAGGCGCTGCCGTCGTAGTGCAGGATGATGGATTCGAACGTCTCGTCCGACTGACCCACCGCGAAGACATCCGAGCCGGACGTGCCCCAGACATCCACCAGGGACTGCCGGGTTCCGCTGGTCATGGGGGTCCACCGGGACACGGTCGGCGTGGGGCAGTCGAGCGTGAATGGCACCGTCACGGTGTCGCCCTCGGCGAGGGTGACGGTCTGGGGGTTGTCTTCCTGCACCCTGCAGTTCGCGGCGATCCCACCGAGCGCGACCGGATGGGCACCGTCGGTCAGCCCGCTGATGATCACCGTATCGTTGGCGGCGGCCGGGCGGCCGGGAGCCTCATCGATCGTCACCTCGTACCCGTCGGGATCCGGCGCCTCACCAGTGGTCGTCGTGGTAACGATCACGGTGGCTTTCACGGCTTGGCAGACGATCTGGAAGTCGGTCTCGACGGTGCTGCCGGAGACGACATGCGCGGTTCGGGGGTCGGCCCCCTGGACCGCGCAGTTGGCGCTGACGCCGTCCAACCCCACGGCATGGTCGCCCGGGGTGAGATCGGCGACCTGGACGGTATCGGTGAGCTTCATCGCCCGGCCCGAATCGCCATCGATGCTCAGCGAGTAGCCGTCGGGATCGAGATCGATGCCGGAGGTAGCGGTGGTGACCTGGAGGTCGGGAACCTCCACGCCGGTGTCGCGGTCGCTGCACGCGACCACCCCCAGGGCAGCAAGGACGGACCCGAGAACGAAACGGACGAAGAATGGCTGGCTCACGACCTGGCCCGAATGAGAACAAGCATTGAAATACGCTGATGGCTATAAGCTTTCACTCGCTCCCGGCCGCTGCCGTGTCCAGCCGCACACTCCCGAGCCGCGCTCAAGTCCGGCGAGAGTTGACCGGCCCCTCGAAACTGACTAAGTTTTCGGCACAAGAAGGGGAGTAGCTTATCCGCCGGATGGCGGACGTCTGGATCGTCAAGACTGCTCGCCCGCGCGAGCACGGTCCAGCAGGGTCGGGGTGGCGCCAAGCGCCTGCCCGCGCACCAGAGCGAGACCTTCGTCCAACGCGAAAGCGGAGCGGACGGGGTCTCGCTCTTTTTGTTAGACCCCACTGAGGGTGTGAGGAGCGTATGAACAACATCAAGACAATGGTCCTCATGGCCGGGCTCATGGGGCTCTTCCTGCTGGCGGGCCAGCTGCTGGGCGGCTCCCAGGGGCTGCTGCTCGCGCTGCTGCTGGGCGGCGCGTTCAACTTCATCATGTACTTCTTCTCCGACCGCATGGTGCTGCGGATGTACGGCGCCCACGTGGTCACCGAGGCGGAGGCGCCTGAGCTCTACCGGATGGTGGACCGGCTGCGCCAGCGGGCTGGCCTCCCGATGCCCAGGGTGGCCGTGGCGCCGCACGAGCAGCCGAACGCCTTTGCCACCGGGAGGAACCCGGAGCACGCGGTGGTGGCGGTGACGACCGGGATCCTCAAGTACGTGCCCCAGGACGAGCTGGAAGGCGTGCTGGCGCACGAGCTGGCGCACGTGAAGAGTCGGGACATGCTCATCACCACGCTTGCCGCCGGTGTCGCGGGCGCGATCAGTAATCTCCCCTACCTCATCATGTTCGGCGGCGGCCGGGATGAGGAGGGCGGTCACCCCTTTGCCCGGCTCGGCCTGCTGCTCCTGGCGCCGATCGGAGCGATGCTGATCCAGTTCGCGGTGTCCCGCCAGCGGGAGTTCGAGGCCGACCGGGTCGGCGCGGAGATCCTGGGACGCCCGCTGCCCTTGGCCAACGCGCTCCGGCGGCTGGACGCGCTAGCGCACCGGATCCCGATGGAGGTGGCCCCGGCCGCGGCGCCACTGGCGCAGGTGAATCCATTGGCCGCGCACGGGGGCGGAGTGTCCGGGCTCTTCAGCACCCATCCCCCGACGGAGGAGCGGGTGGCCCGGCTCGAGGCGATGGCCGCGGGCCGGTAAATGGGACACCACCCGACCGCCGTCTGGCTCGGGTTCACCGCGCTGGTGGTCGGGCTGCTGGTCCTCGACCTCGGGGTGCTCAACCGGCGCTCCCACGCGCTGGGCTTCAAGGAGGCGATGAGCTGGAGTCTCGGGCTCATCGCCCTCGCCCTCGGATTCGGCCTGTTCATCCTGTGGCGGGAGGGATCGCGGCACGCCCTCGAATATTACACCGGTTATCTGATCGAGCTGTCCCTCAGCGTCGACAATCTCTTCGTCTTCCTCCTGATCTTCACCTACTTCGGCGTGCCGGCGGCCGCGCAGGCGAAGGTGCTCAAGTGGGGCATTCTCGGCGCGATCGTGATGCGGTTCGTGATGATCGCGCTCGGCGCGCTGCTGCTGCAGCGCTTCGAGTGGGTCGTGTACCTCTTCGGCGGTATCCTGGTGCTGACCGGCATCCGGATGCTGGGCGGAAAGGAGGAGCGGATCCAGCCGGAGAAGAACCCGGTGGTCCGCCTGGCGCGCCGGCTGCTGCCGTTCTCCGACTCCTACGACGGCAGCCGTTTCTTCTGCCGCACCAGCCGCGGTCGGCTGCTCGCCACGCCGCTCCTGCTGGTGGTGCTGGTGGTCGAATGGTCGGACCTGGTCTTCGCGATCGACAGCATCCCGGCCATCTTCGCGGTGACCCGCGACCCCTTCCTGGTCTACAGCTCGAACGTCTTCGCCATCCTCGGTCTGCGCGCGCTCTTTTTCGTGCTGGCCGGGATGATCGACAAGTTCGTCTACCTCAAGCCCGGCGTCGCGTTGATCCTGATCTTCGTGGGGCTCAAGATGGGGCTGAGCCACTGGTTCCACCTGCCCACGGTCGCGTCGCTCGCGGTGGTGGTCTCTCTGCTGGCCGGTGCCATCGCGCTCTCGGTCTGGCGGAGCGCGCGGGAGGTCCGGCAAAGGGCCTGATGCCGGGGGCGCTGATGTTGAGCGCGGCACTCGGATGACGGCGCGCCCTCCGAGTGGCAGCGTCACCGGAGGCTCCTCAACGCGTCGATTGCCTGGTGGTTGCCCGAATTGCGGGCGACCGAGCGCTCATAGTTGCGGATGGCCAGATCCACTTGTCCCGCCTTCAGATACGCTTCCGCCAGGCTATCGTAGACGTTCCAGGAATCGGGGTGCTCGCTGGCGTTCAGCTTGAAGACGACGATCGCGTCGTTCAGCTGCTGCTGCTCCAGCAGGCGATAGCCGAGCCCGTTCAGTGCGGCCTCGGTATCCACCCAACGGGTGCGCGGGTCCGCCTTGTAGCCGTGGTACCTCTCCAGGGCACGCGCGAGCCCTCCCTGGCGAAGGCTCTGGTCCAGCTGCTCCGCCAGCGGTGGAGTGTTCCGGTAGGTCAGGATTGCTTCCATGGCAGGATCCCGATTCCTCCGGTAGTCCTCGAAAGAGAGGTCCGCGGCGATCTCCGGAGCGGTCCAGGGCCGCGTGTCCCGCGGGTCGGAGAGCTGCCACCAGAGGGTCGATACCCGCACGGTGATCCCGCTGTTGGGGAGCGTGATCCGGTGCGAGTCGCCGTAGGCATTGCCGCGCGACGCGGTCGGCTCGCCGACGAAGATGGCATTGGTGAAATTCTCCAGCAGGGTCACCAGAAACTGCGCGGCCGACCAGGTGCGCCGGCCGGTGATGACGAAAAGCCGGCCCCGCACGTCCAGGCTCTTCGCCCGGATGATGCCGAGCAGGAGCGGCCGGTTGAGCGCCCCGTTGCCGCCGCCGTTGAGCCGCAGGTCAAGGACAAAGCGCCGGACCGGCCGGCGCCGGGCGAAGGCAAAGAGCCGCTGGCAGAACCGTTCCAGCGTCTCGTCCGGCTTGTCGCCCACCTCGTTGAGCTGGACGTAGAGGGTGTGGGAATCGGGCAGGTAACGGTAGCGGAATTTCTCCGAAGGATCCTCCAGCCAAAGCGGCGCGGGACGGCCGGCACCCTGCCTGGCGTCGGTCCAGCCCTGAGGAACGACCCAGCTCCGATCAGTTTCCGGTGCCATCATCGGCGCCGGACCGGCGGGCGCGAGCGCCGCCTTGAATCGGCGTCCCTCGCGCTCGAGGGTGAGCTCGGCACGCTCCATGTCCGGGATGAGTCCGGTGCCCTGGAGGATCTCGGGCATCACCAGCAGAAATGGGGCGAAGAACCTGACCCCCATCTCGTTGTCCCGGCCGATGAGCGGCCGCACCGCCGCATACGCTTCCTCCACGGAGTGCCCGCCGATCCGGACGACGCGCGCCCCGATCAGCCCCGCGTGCGCCGAGTCGGCGGCCCGGATGTAGAGACCGTCGCTGAAGAAGTAGAGGGCGATGGGATAGGTACGGAAGCCGATCCTGGGATCGCGGGTCGGAGCGACGTTGGTGTGACCGTCACCCACCCGCGTGACGATGCGGGCCAGCTCCAGGATGACCTGCTCGCGCCGCAGCGTCGGCAACCGGGCGTCGAGCGAGGCCACAGCGCTGTCGAACGATGGTTTGGAGATCGTGTGATAGAGATTCCGGTGCCATTCGGGCATCTGACCGGCCATGTATCGGAGGTCCTGCCGCCAGGCCGCCACGGCGGCACTATCGAGGGGCGCGTCTTGCGCGTACCCGGGGCGGATGAACGGGACGCCGGCGAGGGCCGCCAGCAACAGCGCGGTCGAGCGACGAAGCACGGAGGACTCCGCTCAGAGAGAAGACAGGCGGCGCGGGGACTCCCGTTGGACACGCCGCGCCGCCCGAGAGTTGTATCTTCTCCCGATGCCCCGTCTTCCCTTTCTGGCCCGCCTGGGCCTCGATCGGCCCGAGCTCCGCGCCTGGGCCATGTACGACTGGGCCGCCTCCTCCATGCAGACCACCGTCATGGTGGCGGTCTTCCCGATCTACTTCGTCAAGGTGGCTGGCGCCCACCTGGCTCAGAGCCGCGCGACTCAGCAGCTGGCCACCGTGAACACGGTGGCGTTGGTGCTCATTGCGATCGCATCGCCGATACTGGGAGCGGTGTCGGACTACAGCGGGATGAAGAAGCCGCTCCTGGCGGTCTTCATGGCCGTGGGCGTGGCGGCGGTGGCCGGACTCTTCTTCGTGCATACCGGCGACCTGGCGCTCGCCTCGTGGCTCTTCGTGCTGGCGCTCATTGGGGTCACCGGAAGCTTCGTGTTCTACGAATCGCTCCTACCGCATATCGCGGGGCCGCGGGAGATCGATCGGGTCTCCACCGCCGGCTACGCCATGGGCTACGTTGGCGGCGGGCTCCTGCTTGCGCTCAATCTCGCCTGGATTCAGCGGCCGGGCTGGTTCGGACTCCCCTCCGGTCCGGGGCTCGACGAGCCGGCGGCCACGCTGCCGGCCCGGCTCGCCTTCCTCTCGGTCGCGGCCTGGTGGCTGGTGTTCTCGATCCCGCTGTTCCGCCGGGTGCCCGAGCCGCCCCGCAAGCTCGAGCCGGACGAACGGCGGGACGAGACGCCGATCCGGGCGGCATTCGTCCGCCTGGCCGAGACGTTCCGCGAGCTGCGCGGATACCGGCAGGCATTTCTGATGCTGCTTGCCTTCCTGATCTACAACGACGGCATCCAGACGATCATCAAGATGGCAACGGCCTACGGCACCGAGCTGGGGATCGAGCAGAGCGCGCTGATCGGCGCCATTCTCCTGGTGCAGTTCGTGGGCATTCCGTGCTCCTTCCTCTTCGGCATGCTGGCGGGGCGGATCGGGGCGAAGCGGTCGCTCTTCCTGGGCCTCCTGGTCTACGCGGCCATCAGCGTTCTGGGGTTCTTCATGAAGACGGCCCTGCACTTCTATGTGCTGGCGGGGTTGGTGGGGTTGGTGCAGGGAGGCACCCAGGCGCTCAGCCGCTCGCTCTTCGCGAGCATGATCCCGCACCACAAGTCGGGGGAGTTCTTCGGCTTCTTCAGCGTCTTCGAGAAGTTCGCCGGGATCTTCGGGCCGCTGATCTTCGCCGGGACGATCGCGGCTACCGGGTCGAGCCGGAACGCGATCCTGTCGGTCATCGCCTTCTTCGCGGTGGGGGCGGCCATCCTCACCTTCGTGAACCTCGAAGAGGGGCGGCGCCAGGCCCGGGCGGCCGACCAGGCTACGGCGTAAGGTCGGCGTTTCCGCAGAGGACATCGAACCGAACCTCCACCATCCTCCCCGGGCGCACCTCGACGAGCTGGGGATTTCCGCCCTGCAGTACGCAGCCTTCGGCCATGTCCTTGAGCGAGATGAGGTGTCCCCCGGGCGTGAGCCCAACGAACGTCTCTTCAGCCTGGATCGGAATCGACCGGATGGGAACACCGGCCACCGCCAGGCGGTAGCCATCCCGGTCGGGAGCATCTCCCGTCGTGCTGACGAATATCCGAAATCCGTCGGCCGGGACGGATTGGCAGGTCACGGTGAAGCTCACCGCCGCTCCTCCGTCTGTACCCACCTCTACCGAACGCGGATTCTCCCCCTGCACCGCACAGTTCGACGCGATGCCCGAGAGGAGCACCGTATGAGTCCCCGGAGACAGACCCTCGAGCGCGATGTTTCCGCCGGCGGAGATGTCGCGGGTCACGCCGCCGTCCACCGTGAGGATGAAGCCGTCTGAATCGGAGCCGGAACCGGACGAGGTGACGAGGACGTGGAGGATGCCGTCAGAAGACACAGAGAAGGCGGATTCGCACGCCACGCCGGTCCCGACGCAGAACAGGAATGGCAGCACCGATGGGAGACGGGTCACAGGGTCCTCCTCTCCGCGGGAAACCACTTGCCCGCCGATACTCCCTATCCTAACTTGCGCACTCACTCAATTCTACGGCGAGCGTGACGGCGATGACTATTACGAGCGGAGCTCGGTCGGCGTAAGGAGTCCCGCCTATCCCTCGACCAGGAGCCCCGCCGCGCACCACGCCGGCGGGGCGCTTTCATTCCATGGACGCACTGGAGCTGACCCGGGCCCTCGTGGCTCTCGAGACCCCCACCGGGGCCGAGGGTCCGGCCACCGATCTGCTGGAAAGCGCGCTTCGGGGGGCCGGATACCGGGTCGCTCGCCAGCGGGTCACGGCCGGGCGGGACAATCTCCTGGCCTACCGTGAGCCCCCGGCGCTGGTCTTCAGCACCCACGTCGACACCGTGCCTCCCTACCTCCCGCTGAGCGAGGACGACCAGGCGATTCGGGGTCGGGGAAGCTGCGACGCCAAGGGCATCGCGGCGGCGATGGTGGCGGCGGCTGAGCGACTGGCCGCTGCGGGGGAGCGCCGGATCGGGCTCCTCTTCCTCGTAGGGGAAGAGAATGGCTCCGATGGTGCCCGCGTGGCAGCCGACCTGGGGCCGCGGGGCCGGTTCGTCATCAACGGCGAGCCGACCGAGAATCGGCTGTCCATCGGACAGAAGGGCTCGCTCCGAGTCGATCTCGAGGCCAGCGGACAGCCGGCGCACTCGGCCTATCCCGACGAGGGCGTGAGCGCGACGGCGATGCTGCTCGATACCATCGAGCGGATCCGGCGGATGCCGCTGGCCATCGATCCGCTGCTGGGCGCCTCCACGCTGAACATCGGACTCATCGGCGGCGGCGTGGCGCCCAACGTGCTGGCTCCGCATGCCACCGCACAGATCCTCATTCGCACGGTAGAGCCCACCGAGGGACTCAAGGCAACCGTCCGCGCACTGGCCTCACCCGGCGTCTCCGTCACCTTTCCGGTCGAGCTGCCCAGCCACCGGGCGTCGGTCATTCCGGCCGGGTGGGACACCACAGTGGTGAGCTTCGCCAGCGATCTCCCGTTTCTCGCTGCCTGGGGCGAGGGTTATCAGCTAGGGCCCGGCTCGATCCGGGTCGCCCACTCCGCGCAGGAGCATATCCTCAAGGCCGACCTCTTGCGCGGCGTGGAGCTCTACGTGCGACTGGCCACCGATCTCCTCGCCTCCGAGGCGGCATGACAGCCAAGATCCCGGTCACGATTCTGGGTGCCACCGGCACCGTCGGACAGAAGTTCGTGCGCCTCCTGGCCGAGCATCCCTGGTTCGAGGTGGGGGCGGTGGCCGCCTCCTCCACCAGCGCGGGCAAACGCTACGGTGAGGTGGTGCGCTGGCGAGAGGCGGTGCCGCTGCCCCAGCGCATTGCGGAGCTCACGGTGCAGGAGTGTACTCCCCCCCTTGCCGGCCCGATCGCCTTCTCGGCGCTCGACGCCGAGGTGGCGGGCCCGATCGAGCAGGCGTTTGCGCGGGCCGGCGCTCAGGTGGTGACCAACGCCCGGAGCCACCGGATGGATCCGGACGTCCCGCTGCTCATCCCGGAAGCCAACCTCGACCATCTTCGCCTGCTGGAGCGGCAGCAGGAGACCCGCGGCTGGTCCGGCGCGATCCTGGCCAACCCCAACTGCTCTACGGCGGCGCTGACGCTGGCGCTGGCGCCACTGCACCGGGCATTCGGCATCGAAAAGCTGTTCGTCTCCACGATGCAGGCGGTCTCCGGAGCGGGCTATCCCGGCGTGGCCTCGTTGGACATCGTGGGCAACGTGGTGCCGTACATCGGCGGCGAGGAGGAGAAGATCGAGCGGGAGAGCCGGAAGATCCTGGGCACGCTGGAAAACGGCGTGGTCACGCCGGCCGCCTTCGGGGTGAGCGCGCACACCAACCGGGTGGCGGTGGTGGACGGGCATCTGGAGGCGGTCAGCGTGGGGTTCCGTCGCCGGGTGACTCCCGACGAGGCCCTCGCGGCGCTCAGCGCGTTCCGTGCCCCCGAACGGGTGGCCTGCCTTCCCAGCTCGCCGGCGCTCCCGATCGAGGTCGAGTCGCGCCCTGACCGGCCGCAGCCGAGGCTCGATCTGGAGCGGGGCCGGGGCATGGCGGTGACGGTCGGCCGGGTACGGCCCTGTCCCATTCTCGATCTCCGGCTGGTCCTGCTGGGCCACAATACCATCCGGGGAGCCGCGGGCCAGGCGGTACAGATCGCGGAGCTCCTGGTAGCCGAGGGACGGGTGACGCGCGGGTCATGATCATTGCCAAGTTCGGGGGAACCTCGGTGGGCAATGGGCCGGCCATCGGGCGGCTGGTCGAGATCGTCAGGGGACGGCAGGAGGAGCGTCCGGTGGTAGTGGTCTCCGCACTGGGCGGCGTGACCGATGGCTTGCTGGACCTCGCCCGTCCCGTGCTCAGCGGAGACGCGGGCGGGCTGGACGCGGCGATCGGCCGCCTGCTCGCGCGCCACAACGACATCCCCCAGGACCTCGGCGGCACCGGAGCCGCGCTGGTGGAAATCACCAAGGACGCCGCCGCCCTGCGGGACGAGCTCCACCCGGCGCTGGGCCGGCAGCTCCGGCCCCAGGAGCTGGACGCGCTCGCCGGCCGGGGCGAGCTCTGGAGCTCCCGGCTGGTGGCGGCGGCGCTAGAGAACGCCGGGCTCCCCGCCACTTGGGTCGACGTGCGCACGATCATGATCACGGACGAGCGGTTCACCCGGGCCGCGCCCGATGTACGGGTGGTCACCGAGCGCGCGCGGGCCTGTCTCCAGCCGCTGACGGCGTCGGGCCGGATTCCCGTCACCCAGGGCTTCATCGGCGCGACCGCGGCCGGCATTCCCACCACCCTCGGCCGGGGCGGCTCGGATTTCACGGCGGCCTTGCTGGGCGCCGCGCTGGAGGTCGAGCGAGTGGAGATCTGGACCGACGTGGACGGCCTCATGACGGCCGATCCGCGCATCGTTCCGTCGGCCCGCACGCTGGCGGAGGCGAGCTACGAGGAGGCGGCGGAGCTGGCAACCTTCGGCGCCACGGTGCTCCATCCGGCCACCGCGCAGCCGCTGGTGCGAGCGGGAATCCCGATCGTGGTGCTCAACTCGACCCAGCCGGGGCGGCCCGGGACGACCATCGAGCCGTCCGCCATCCTGGAGCGGATGGGCGACTCGCCGGTCCGGTCCATCTCCTGGAAGCGGGGTATCACCGTGATCAACATCCGCGCGCCCCGGATGCTGGGTGCCTTCGGCTTCCTCCGAGCGCTGTTCGAGGTGTTCGAGCGGCACGAGGTGGTAGTGGACGTGCTCGCGAGCAGCGAGGTCAGCGTCTCGCTCACGGTCGAGGAGCGCTCCCATCTCGGCGCCGTGGTGCGCGACCTGGCGGAGCTGGGTGAGGTGTCGGTGGATAATGGGCGCGCCGTGATCGCGGTGGTGGGCGTCGGACTGCGGCACACGGCCGGGCTCGCGGCGCGGCTCTTCCGCGCGGTGCAGCCGGCCAACGTGGAGGTCATCTCCCAGGGCGCCTCTGCGATCAACATGACCTTCGTGGTCCGGGAGGAGGACGGGCCGGGCGTCGTCCAGCGGCTGCACCAGGAGTTCTTCGGCACCTGCTGATCCAGCACATCACCGGAGCCAATGACGTCGATGCGCATCCTGATCGTGGGCAACGGACGGATGGGGCGAGCGGTGGCGGCGTTGGCCGACCAGCGGGGCCATACGGTACACCGGATCATCCAGAGCACGGACAACGCGGGTGGCCGCGCCCTCACGGCGGCCGCGGTCGCGGGAGCCGACGTGGCTGTCGAGTTCACCCGGCCCGACGCCGCGCCGGCCAACCTGGAGCGGCTCATCGAGGCCGGCATCCCAACTGTCACCGGCACCACTGGCTGGACAGCAGACCTGCCCCGCATCGCCGCGCTGGCCGAGCGCCGGGGTGGCGCACTGCTCCACGCCGCCAACTTCTCCGTCGGCGTTCACCTCTTCCTCCGCGCCGCCCGCGACTTGGGCCGCTGGCTGGCCGGGCACCCCCAGTTCGATGCCTTTATACTGGAGGAGCACCACGCGACGAAGCGGGACGCGCCGTCGGGCACCGCCCACGTGCTTCAGGAGGGACTCCGGCAGAGCGATCCGTCCCGTCCGTTCCCGATCACCTCGGTACGCGCGGGCGCCATTCCTGGCACCCATGCCGTGACGTATGACGGGCCCTATGAGACGTTGTCGCTCTCCCACGTGGCGCGGAGCCGCGAAGGGTTCGCGGCGGGGGCCCTCGCGGCGGCGGAATGGCTGCCGGGCCACCCTGGTGTACACACGTTCGAGGCAATGCTCTTCGGAGAGCCCGGATGACCCGGTTCCAGGGCTGTGGTACGGCGCTGGTCACTCCATTCACCGAGGCCGGTGAGCTCGATCTGGATGCGCTCCGCGCACTGGTCGAATGGCAGATCACCGAGGCCATCGACTTCCTGGTGCCCTGCGGCTCGACCGGCGAGGCCCAGACGCTGGATGACACGGAGCGCGAGCGGGTGGTGGCGCTGGTGGTCGAGGTTGGCGCCGGCCGGGTGCCCATCATGGCGGGCGCCACCAGCAACGATACCGCCCGCGCGGTGCAGGAGACCCGGCGAATGTGCGGGCTCGGTGTCGATTACATCCTTAGCGCAACTCCCTACTACAACAAGCCCACCCAGGACGGCCTGTACCGCCACTTCATGGCGGTGGCCGACGCCTCCACCAGGCCGGTCTGCCTCTACAATGTGCCGGGCCGCACCGCGGTGAACCTGAAGCCGGCGACGGCGCTCCGGCTCGCGGAGCATCCCAACATCATGGGGATCAAGGAGGCCAGTGGCGATCTCCGGCAGATCATGGACCTGCTCCGCGGGCGGCCGGCAGACTTCTCGGTGCTCTCGGGAGACGACTGGCTCGCGCTGCCGCTGATCAGCGCCGGTGGCGATGGGCTCATCTCGGTGGTCTCTAACCAGGTGCCAGCATCGATGACCGGCCTGGTCCATCTGTCGCTCTCGGGCGACCTCGAGTGGGCCCGCGAGTGGCACTACCGGCTGCTTCCGTTGATGGATGCCAACTTCCTGGAGACCAATCCATCGCCGGTCAAGGCCGGGCTGCACCTGATGGGCCGGGTGCGGAACGCGCTCCGCCTTCCGCTGGTGCCGGTGAGCGCCGAGACCAGCGCGGCACTGGGCGCCGCGCTTCGGGTGGCTGGTGTCGAGGGTGTCTGAGCGCTCGGCGCTGCGTGAGGAGATCGAGCGCTACACGGCTGGCGTGCCGAAGGGTGAGGAGCCGGCCGCGCGCGCCGCGTTCGTCCGGCTCAGGTCCGCGCTCAACGCCGGGACAGTACGCGCTGCCGAGCGCGCGGCCGATGGCACCTGGCGGGTCAACGCATGGGTCAAGGCCGGTATTCTCCTCGGCTTCCGGCTGGGAAGCATCCAGCCGGCCGCCACCGGCGGGCCGTTTCCTTTCTATGACAAGGACACCTTCGCGCTCCGGCCCATCGGCCCTGCCGACGGCGTCCGGATCGTGCCGGGCGGCTCGGCCATCCGAGATGGGTGCTACGTGGCCCCGGGCGTCGTCTGCATGCCCCCGATGTACATCAACGTCGGGGCCTACGTGGACCAGGGCACCATGGTGGACTCACATGCACTGGTGGGCTCGTGCGCCCAGATCGGCCGCCGGGTGCATCTCTCCGCGGCCGCGCAGATCGGCGGGGTGCTGGAGCCGGCCGGGGCGCTCCCGGTGATCGTCGAGGATGAGGTGCTGGTGGGAGGCAACTGCGGAGTGTACGAAGGAACCATCGTGCGGGAGCGGGCCGTGCTAGCGCCGGGTACGATCCTGACGGGCGGGACGGCCGTGTTCGACCTGGTGCATGACCGGGTCTACCGCCGGGACGGCGACCGCCCGCTCGAGATCCCCGCGGGTGCGGTGGTGGTGCCAGGCACCCGGCCGGTCAAAGTGGGCGCGGGGCGGGAGGCGGGGATCGGACTCTACACGCCGGTGATCATCAAGTACCGGGACGAGCGAACCGAGACGGCGGTCCGGCTGGAGGAGCTGCTGCGCTGATGGTTGCCCACACCCACTATCTCTGGTTCGAGACCAGGAAGCGCCAGGAGATCATCGACATCACCGACGAGGTCGCGGAGCAGGTGCGGGTGAGTCGAGTGACGGAAGGGTTCGTCCTGGTCTCCGCCATGCACATCAGCGCGTCGGTTTTCGTCAATGACCACGAGTCGGGCCTCTGGCAGGACATTCTCGCCTGGCTGGAGGAGACGGTCGCGCCGTGGGATCCCGACCGCTATCACCACAACGAAACCGGCGAGGACAACGCGGCCGCCCACCTCCGGAGCCTGACGGTGGGACACGAGGTGATCGTGCCGGTCACCGCGGGCAAGCTGGATCTGGGCCCCTGGCAGCGGGTGTTCTACGGCGAGTGGGACGGGCAGCGGCGGAAGCGGGTGATCATCAAGGTGCTGGGGGACAGTTAGCGCATCCAATCGCAGAGCGGCACGCCTTCCTCGCCCGCCATCTCGTGATCCTCGTCGGTCCTCGGCGCCTCGGCGCCATCGACGGAGCCTGCGAACATCACGCAGCTCCGCCCCGGCTGCCCCTGGTAGGTGGCTTTGGCCTGCCAGCCGGTGGCGCTCGCGGCAAGGATCTCCACCCGCACCCCCGACTCCGGCCGCAGCTCGAGCACCTCGGCGGACGGCGCGTACGTCCGGTTGGAGAGACGGAAACGCGCCTGTGCGGCGCCCACTGCCCGGAGCGTATTCTTGAGCAGCGAGGCGGGGCTCGTCTGCCAGGAGGCCGCCGTCGTGGTCTGGCCCTGCGCCGGCGCGGGAAGCGCCAGCGATAGCAGCACCAGCAGCGATCCTGCGGTGAAACCTCGACGCGAATGCATCCGTTTCTCCGGTGAGGAGCGGGGGTTCATGTCCAGTTTGTCCATCATCCCCGTGCCACGCAATCCGCAGGAAGCAGACGCCGTCCAGTTTCTGTCATCGACCGGCTGAGGGCCCTCGGCACGAGCCGCCAACCTGCTCGCCGAGCGTCGGTTGAGGCGCTGCAAGCCGCGGCAGCGTTCGATCCGCGTCCTGGGGCCGGCCCTGGCGGGGCGACGCCGGCAGGATACACCCCGCCCCGCGTGAATCCCGCCCCTGCTACATCCCCCGGTATTTGGGCCCGCTGCCGCCTTCGCGCGGTGTCCACCGAGGGCCGACCACGTCGGTCGCCTTGCAGTCGACGCAGTTGGGCGGATTGACCCTGAGGCCGTCGCCCACCCGCTCGTAGACGCCCGCCGGGCAGACGTGCGCATAGAACTCGGCCACCTCCGCGCTGATATCGGAGCCGGCGAGCAAGTGCGAGGGAATGGTGTCGCGCGTCGCATTGCCCGACTTGAACACCGCGTCCATCTTGCTGAACGTGAGGGTTCCGTCCGGCACGAACGCCCGCTCGGCGCTCACTCTCCTCGGTATCGCGGCGTCCTCCGGCATGTCGATCTTGCCGCCCGGAAACCTGCCTCCGGTGACGGTCATCAGCCCGGCCTTGATCCCCCCCGCATACAGCCCGTCCTTGAACGCCAGCCGCATGTTCCGCGTACGGTACAGGTCTCCCGCGATGTAGCTCTCGCGCACCATCCGATCGTAGCTCGCGAGAGCACCCCGGCCCACGTCGCCACGCTTGAGCGCGGCGTACACCGCGCGGGCGGCGAAGATGCCCGACTGCATGGCGTAGTGGATCCCCTTCAGCGAGGGCACATCCACCAGTCCCGCCGTGTCGCCCACGAAGAGCACGCCGTCGCCGCTCAGCCGCTCGGGCAGCGCGTGGTAGCCGCCCTCGGGAATCGTCTTGGCTCCCCACTCGAGCAGCTGGCCGCCCTCCAGCTGCGCCCGGAACAGCGGATGGAGCTTCATCCCCTGCAGCAGCTCGTGCACGTCGAGGCTCGCGTCGTGGTAGTCCAGTCCGACCACGAGACCGAGCGACACCTGGTTCGGCCCCATCGGATACATCCAGCTGCCGCCGAACGCATCGGTCGGCAACGGCCACCCCAGGGTATGGATCACCCGGTCCAGCGGACGTCTGGTCTCCCATACCTCCTTGACGCCGAGCGCGAAGATCTGCGGGTTGGGCGACCCGACCCGCTGCCACTGGCGCCAGGCCTGGCCCAATGCCCCGCGGGTGCCCTCCGCCACCACCGTCACCCGCCCCGTGAGGTCGGTTGGCTCGGCGAACGCCGCCGTCGGCTTGCCCTCGCGGTCGAGGCCGGACGGCGCCGTGCGGACGCCGCGCACCTGCTCTCCCTCCACCAGCAGCGCGTCCACCGGAAAGCCGGGAAACAGATTGACCCCCAGCTCTTCCGCTCGCTCCCCCAGCCAGCGGACGATCTCGCAGATCGACGCCGTGTAGTAACCGCTGTTGTGCATGGTAGGCGGTGTGGGGATCCGCTGCGCCCGCCGCTCGGTGAGGAAGTACACCGCTTCCTCACCCACCGGCTGACGGAATGGCAGGCTGCTGGCCACGCCGTCCGGAAAGAGCTCGCGAAAGGCACTCGGGTTGACGACCGCGCCCGAGAGGCTGTGCTCGCCGAGGCTCTCTGCCTTCTCCAGCACGCCGATGTTGAGCTCCGCCGCCTCCTGGCCGTCCTGCTTGGCCAGCCGGGCCAGCTCGATGGCGCAGGAGAGCCCCGCGGGCCCGGCTCCTACGATCAGCACGTCCATCTCGATCGCTTCGGCGCTCGGGGGGTCCCGCAGGATGATCCGATCGAGCGGCAGCGGGACCTGGTGGATGACCGGAAGGATGCTGGACACGACGGCTCCTCGTGGGCTGGCTGGCGGCAGGCACAATATACACAGCGCCGGAGACTCGCGAGTCCCCGGCGCCGCAACCGCACGGTCCAACGCAGGTTACCGTCGAGCGGTCACTCCGCGCGCAACGCCTCCAGCGGACCGACCCGCGCGGCCCGAGCCGCAGGCAGGTATCCGGCGATCGCCGCGCACACCGCCAGCACGCCCAGGGCGGCCGCGATGGAGGGCAGGTCGATCGGCTCGACCCCGTACAGTTGGTTCCGCAGCAGGCGCGATGCCAAGAGCGCGAGCGGCACGCCAACCAGGGTTCCGCCGGCCACCAGAGTGAGCGCCTCCCTCAGGACCATGGCCCGCACCCGCGCGCCGTCGGCACCCAGCGCCATGCGCAGCCCGAACTCACCCGTCCGGCGCAGGGTCGCGTACATCGTGACCCCGTACAACCCCAGCGCGGCCAGCCCCAGCGCGAGCGCGCCGAAGAAACTGGCCACCCGGGCCACCAGGAGATCCTGGCTGATTGACTGGCGCATCAGCGTCGTGAGCGGGTCGTTGTTGAGCACCAGCAGCGAGGCGTTGACGGACGACAGCTCCCGCTGCACCGTGGCCGCGAGCTGGGCCGGGTCGCCGGTCGCTCGCAATTCGAAGTTGAATTCCAGCGGCATTGGCGCAACCTGGTACGCCGGCAGATACATCCGGCGGGCGGGAACCTGGCGCAGCTGATGGTCCTTGGTGTCGGCCACGACGCCGACGATCTCGTAGTCGGCGCTGTCCACGCGGATGCGGCGGCCGATCGCCTCGCCGTGCGGGAAGTAGAAGGCGGCCATGGTCGCGTTGACCATAGCCACGCGCGGCGCGCGCTCGTCGTCGCGATCGGTGAAGTCACGGCCGGCAAGGAGCCGGGCACCGACGGCCGTGACGTAGCCCGGGCCGACCCGGTCGTAGTTGGCCGTGGTATCGTCCTCCGTGCGCGGGGTGAACCCGGCTACCTGAAAGGTGACGGCCGACTCGGTCCCGCTGAAGATCCCGTTCTCCGAGAAGGTTGCCGCGGCCACGCCGGGGATGGAGCGGACCCTTTCGAGCAGCACCCGAGCCAGCTGGGCGAGCCGCTCCCCCTCGAGGCCGGTGGGCGCCGCGTCCACGGTCACGATGAGCAGCCGGTCGCGCGCCAGTCCCGGGTCGACGTTCGTGAGCGCGCGCGTGCTCCGGATCAGCATGCCGGTTCCGACCAGCAGGATGACCGAGAGCGCCACCTGGAGCACCACGAGCAGCTTGCCGGCGCCGATCCGGCCCGGCCCGCCGAGCAGGCCGCCCGTGGTCCCGCGGCCACCGGCGCGCAGACTGGTCCCCAGCTCGACCCGCGTCGCCCGGAGCGCCGGCGCCAGGCCGAAGAGAACGGCGGTTACGCCCGTCACCAGAGCGGTGAAGCCAAGCACGCGCCAGTCCATCCGAACGTCGAGCGGGATCGCGCCGGCGCCGTTGGCGGCGAGCTTGAGGAGGGCTTCACTGCCCCAGATCGCTAGTAGCAGCCCCGCGGCGCCGCCGAGGGTGCTCAGGATCAGACTCTCGGTCAGGAGCTGTCGTACCAGGCGGACCCGGCCGGCGCCGAGCGCCATCCGGACGCTGAGCTCGCGCTCGCGCGCGGCGCCGCGGGCGAGGAGCAGGTTGGCCACGTTGGCGCAGACGACGAGCAGCACGAGGCAGACCGCGGCCATGAGCGTCGCCAGCGGCTCGGCGTAGAGCTCCCGGATGGGTGACAGCCCGCGCGCGCCCGCGTCGACCGAGACCTCCTGCTCCGCGAGGCCGGCGGCCGCGGCGGCGGACGGGTCCGATGCGGCGAGCGCGCGGCGGACGATCGTCGGATACGCGGCCCGCACCTGCGCCAGGGTGACGTCGGGAGAGCGACGGCCGACCAGCAGCAGCCAGCTCTGGTTGGGCGCGGCCAGCCAGTCCTGCTTCGCGAGCGCCGGCTGCATCGTGAGCGGCATCCAGATATCGGTCATGCGGCCCACCACCTCGCCGTGGAAGCCCGGTGGCGTGACCCCGACGACGGTGACGGGGACGTGATTGATCGTGAGCGACCGCCCCAGGACACCCCGGTCGCCGTCGAAGCGGCGCTGCCAGTAGGCGTAGCTGATGACCGCCACCGGCGAGCCGCCGGCGGCCCGGTCGTCGTCCACGGTGAGCGGCCGGCCGATCAAGGTGGGGACACCCAGCACGGCGAAGTAGTTGCCGCTCACCAGCCGGCCCCGGGGGTGCTCGGCCTCCGCGGACTCCGAGCCAGCTCCCGGCGGGCCTGATGCAGTCGCGTCGGTCAGGTCGAGTCGGCCGGTCCTGCCCGTCGCGGCCAGGCCCCGGAGAAGCTGGGGGTCGCGGCTCAGGTCGGTGTAGACCGGATAGGAAAAGAGGTCGGTGCGGAGTGAGCCGTCCGAGACGCTGTTGGTGCGGCGCGGATCGCCGATGACGACGAGCTGATCGGCGTCAGGCACCGGCAGCGGCCGGAGCAGCAGCGCGTCGATCAGAGTGAAGATCGCCGTATTGGCCCCGATTCCGATGGCCAGTGAGAGCACCACGACCAGGGCGAACCCGAGGTTGTGACGCAGCGCGCGCACGGCGTACACGGTGTCCTGCCGCAACTCGGCGAGGTAGTTGGCGCGCCGCAGGGTCTTCTCCCGTTGGGCGTCGATGGCGAGCAGCTCGCCGCGGACCTGGTCCCAGTCGCCGAACTGCCGGAGCGCCTGAGCCCGAGCCGTTGCGGGGTCCAGGCCGCGCTCGATCAGCCGCTGGACCCGCATATCGAGGTGAAAGGCGAGCTCCGCCTCGACATCCCGCGCGACGCGCTGGGGGCCATGCTGCAGCCGGAAGCCGGCCATCAGGTCGGCACCGCAGCCGTGGCGCGAAGCGCGCGTCCGGCGAGCTCGACGAAGCGGTGCCACGACGTGGTGCCGGCCAGGAGGCGGGCCCGGCCGGCCTTCGCGATGCTGTAATACTTGGCCTGGCGGTTGTTGTCCGACACGCCCCACTCCGCGGTGATCCACCCGCGTCGCTCGAGCCGGTGGAGCGCCGGATACAGCGTACCCTCCCCGATGAGGAACGTGGCGTCGGTGGCCTGCTGGATCCATTCGACGACGGCGTAGCCGTGCCGCGGGCCCCAGCTCAGCGCCTTGAGGATGAGCAGGTCCAGTGTGCCGCGCATCAGGCTGACATCGAGGTCGTCCATGGGCGCTCCGGCTCGGGATCTCCCGGAGTCTAGCACGCTCCCATCGTGACGCAAGGGGAGCTGCTCTCCGCCTGCCGCCGCTTCCCGGCGCCGCTAGTTTTCACGCCCATGACCAGTCCCGTCATCCCAGGCTTCCGGCCGGTCCCCTTCACCGGCGTCATCTTCGTCATGGCCGAAGCGGCGCGGCGTGGCTTCCGCTACGGTCACCCCGACTGGTGCAATCTGGGCCAGGGACAGCCGGAGACCGGCCCGCTGCCTGGGGCCCCACCCCGGGTCCACCAGGTCGAGATCGGCGTGGACGACCAGGAGTACGCGCCGATCCCCGGCATCTGGGAGCTGCGCCGGGCGGTGGCCGAGCTGTACAACGAGTTATATCGGAAGGGAAAGCGCTCGCAGTACAGCGAGCGGAACGTCTGCATCTGCGGTGGCGGGCGGGCGTCGCTCACCCGCGCCGTTGCCGCGCTGGGCGAGGTGAACCTGGGTCATTTTCTGCCCGATTACACCGCGTACGAGGAGCTGCTCGACATCTTCAAGCTCTTCACCTCGATCCCCATCCTGCTCGAGGGCGAGACCGGCTACCACTTCAGCCTCGAGCAGCTGGAGCGCGAGATCACCGGCCGCGGGCTCTCGGCACTGCTCCTCTCCAATCCCTGCAATCCTACCGGCAAGGTGATTCAGGGCGCCGAGCTCGAGGGCTGGGTCGGGGTGGCGCGCGAGGTGGGGTGCACGCTGCTGATCGACGAGTTCTACTCCCATTACCTCTGGACCGGGAGCGAGGACGGCTTCGGGATGGTCTCCGCCGCGCGTCACGTCGAGGACGTGGACGCCGATCCGGTGGTGCTGTTCGACGGCCTCACCAAGAACTGGCGCTATCCCGGCTGGCGCACCACCTGGATCGTCGGTCCCCAGCCGGTGATCGAAGCGGTCTCCAGCAGCGGCTCGTTCCTCGACGGCGGTGGCAGCAAGCCGTTGCAGCGCTCGGCCATCCCGCTTCTGGCGCCGGCCGTGGC
Organism: Gemmatimonadales bacterium; assembly: GCA_036265815.1. Classification (NCBI taxonomy): domain Bacteria; kingdom Pseudomonadati; phylum Gemmatimonadota; class Gemmatimonadia; order Gemmatimonadales; species Gemmatimonadales bacterium. The sequence goes on along the minus strand of DATAOI010000044.1, from coordinate 72,916 downwards.
CTGCGCCGAGGCGGCAGCGATCCGGCAGGCATTCATGCGGAAGCGGCGGGTTCTGGGGGAGGGACTCGCAGCGGCGGGCGTGCGATTCGACCTGGAGCCCGAGGGCACCTTCTACTGGTGGGGAGACGTGTCCGGGCTGCCGCCGGCGATCAACGCGGGCATGTCATTCTTTCGTGCCGCCCTCGAGCGACAGGTCATCTGCGTGCCGGGAGAGTTCTTCGACGTGAACCCGGGCAAGCGCCGGAGCGGCCGGCCCTCCCGCTTCCGGAACTACGTCCGTTTTTCCTTTGGCCCCGAGGAGCGGTCCGTCGCCGAGGGCGTGCGCCGCATCCAGGAGCTGGTGCGCGCCGCCGCGGTCAGCGGGCCGGCGTCGCCCTGATCCCCCGCTGGACCAGGAGGAACACCGGGAAGCTCAGGGCCAGGATGGCGAGCGACCGGAGGCTGTTCCGGGTATCTCCCGCGACGCTCGCGACCAGGAAGCCGATGGAGCCGAGCAGCGCGATCCCGGTGGTCCAGGGGTAGCCCCACACCCGGTAGGGCCGCTCGGCGTCGGGCTCGCGCACCCGGAGGACGAAGATCGAGGTGAACGACAGCAAGTAGTTCAGCACGAAATAGAACGCGAGCAGTGCGAGCACCTGGTTGAAGGTACCGGTGAGGAGCAGCAGGACCGCCACGGCCGTGGTGGCGAGCAGGGCCACCCGCGGCGCGCCGGCGGCGCTCACGCTGGCCACTCGGGCGGGCAGCAGGCGATCCCGGCTCATCGCCAGGGGGACGCGGGAAGCCATGAGCTGTGTCGCGTTGATGGTGCTGAGCATGGAGACCAGCATCAGGCTGCGGATCACGGTGTCGCCTCGTGCCCCGAAGATTGCCTTGGCGGCGGCACCGGCGACGAACGGGTCGCCGGCCATTCCTCCGATCGAGAGGACGTGGAGAAAGGCGAGATTCACCAGCAGGTAGATGCTGATCAGCATCAGTACCCCGATGAGGGTCGAACGCACGATGTCCCGCCCTGGATCGCGTACCTCCTCGCTGAAATAGAAGATCCCGTTCCAGCCGTCGTAGGTGTATATGACACCTTGCAGCGACACGGTCACTGCGACGAAGAGCGCGGCGCCCGTGGGAGCGTGTGTCGGCGCCGAGGGCCCGTGCGTGCCGACGAGCAGGAAGCAGGCGAGGATCAGTCCGGCGAAGCCCACCGTCTTGGCCAGGCTGGTGAGCTGCTGGACGCCGTCCCCCCAGCGAATCCCTCCCCACTGGATCGCGGCGAACGCGAGCACCGTCGCTACGGCGGTCGCGGTCTCACGGCCGGCCAGCGCCGGAAAGAGCACCCCGGAGTACTCGCCCAGCACGATCGACACGGCTGCGGTCGTCCCGGCGGTTGAGACCCAATCGCTCCAGCCCACGATGAAGCCCGGGTACGCACCCAGCGCACGGCGGACGAAGACGTACTGACCGCCGGAACGCGGGATCATCGCACCCAGCTCCGCCAGCGAGAGCGCCCCAAGCAGCGCGTAGATTCCGCCTGCGATCCAGACGCCGAGGAAGAGCGGCTCCGACGGCAGGCGGGCGGCGATGTCTCCCGGGGTGCGCAGGATCCCGACACCGATGCTGTTGCCGATGATGATGGCGAGGCCGAACGCCACGCCGAGCACCCTCAGCAGTCGACCTTGCCGCGGGGCGACGGGGACCGTCTCTGGGAGAGCGACCACGGGCCACTCCGGATGTGAAGGTGACGCTACTGGGTGCCGCGGACCTTCCGGATCTCCGCCGTCAGGCGGGGTACCACCTCGAATAGATCACCGACGATGCCGTAATCGGCGATCTTGAAGATCGGCGCGTCCTTGTCCCGGTTGATGGCGACGATGGTCTTGGCCGTACGCATGCCGGCGAGATGCTGGATGGCGCCGGAGATACCGACGGCGATGTAGAGATCCGGACTCACCAGTCGCCCGGTCTGCCCGATCTGGTCGGTGGGCGGCCGCCAGCCGTCGTCGGTGACCGCGCGGGTCGCGCCGACGGCTGCGTTCCCGATGGCCGCGGCCAGATCTTCGACCAGCTTGAAGTTCTCCGGCGCCCGGAGTCCCCGCCCGCCGCTCACGATGACCGGCGCCTCGCCGATGTCGAGCCTGGCCCCGGCGCTCTGGGTGAGTTCGGTGACCACCACCCGCGCCGAGGCCGGATCCATCGCCGGGGCGGCCGCCTCCACGCGCCCCGGGCGGGGAGTCTCCCTGGGGGTGATGGCGCCGGGACGGAGCGAGAGGAGCGCCGGCTCGCCGGTCAGCCGTAGGGTGACGATGACTTTGCCGGTGTATGCCGGATGGCGCGCAACCACGGCACCACTCTGAAGCTCGACCTCCGTCGCGTCCGAGGCGAGGCTCACCCCCAGCCTGGCGGCGACCCGCGGAGCTAGGTCACGGCCCTGCGCCGACGCCGCGAAGAACGCGGCACGGTAGCCTCCCGCGCGGAGCCGGTCGGCGGCCGTGGCGGCGAACACTTCGGGGCTGTAGCGATCGAGCGCCGGATGCTCCACCACGATGACGACGTCGGCGCCGAATCGCCCCAGCTCCTCGGCCCGCCCGGCGATTCCCGGCGCGCCGATGAGCAACGCGTGGACTTCGCCACCGCCGGATGAGTCGGCCGCAGCGCGCGCCGCCGTTACCGCTTCGAAGGCCACCTTGCGGAGCTCCCCGCTCCTGGACTCGGCGAACGCCAGCAGTGCGGCCATCACAGCACCTTCGCTTCGGTGTGGAGTCGCTGTACCAGCTCGGGCACCGCGTCGGCGCCTTCACCCATGAACTTGGGGCCGCTGCGCTCGGGCGGCAGCGCCATCGTCTCGACGATGAGCCGCACCTCGCCGAGTGCCGCGGGCTTCACCTCGAGCGGCTTCTTCTTGGCCGCCATGATGCCCTTGAGCGTGGCCAGACGCGGACGCGCGATGCCTTCGTCGATGGTCAGCACGGCAGGCAGCGGGAACCGCACGGTCTCGGTGGCGCCTTCGAGATCGCGCCGGGCCATGCCGCGCCCCACGTCCAGCTCGAGATGGGAAATGGACGTGACGCAGGGGAGACCGAGCAGCTCGGCCACCATGGGGCCAACGGTGCCGCTGGCGGTGTCGGTCGCCATTCGTCCGAAGAGAATCAGATCGTACCCGCCGGTACCGAGCTCGGCGGCCAGTGCCTGGGCGATGGCCAGGCCGTCGACCGGAACGGTGTCGGCCTTGAGCTGAATCGCGCGGGCGGCGCCCATCGCCAGGCCTTTGCGCAGTATCTCCTGGACGCCATCTGGACCCAGACACAACAGCTCCACCTCGCCCGACCCTTGCTTTTCGACCAACCGGAGGGCCACCTCGAGCGCGTAGCCGTCGAAGTCGCTCATGTCGTATTTGAGGCCGCCCTGATCCAACGACTTGCGATCGCCCGCGATAGCAAACCGCAGCTCCATATCCGGCACACGCTTGACGCACACTGCGATCTTCAAACCCACGCTCCCGATGGAGGTTTCGAGTCCCGCCAACTGGCGGCAAACCTAGTCGCGCCCGGGGTCCGATGCCAGCAGGTCTGCACGCTCGAGCCGGCTCGCCAGGTGTCGCTCTGAAGCGCATCGGACGCCCGGCCAACCCGGGCGCCCGATCATGGATTTGGGGCGTGCTCGGCCGGCCCCCCGAGCGTGGTCCGGACCACCAGCCGGAACTCCCGCCGGGCGTTCGGTGTCAGGAACCGCTCGACGGTGAGGCCGTCGGGGTTGCCCTGGTTGAGGTTGAAGGTGCCGAAGATGGCGCTCTTGTTCTGAAACAGGTTGGTGACGATCCCGTTGATCTCCCAGCGCCCGAACTCGACGCCAACGCGCGCATCGGCCACGAAGTAGCCGTCCAGCTGATCGGTGACGTTGGCCTCGTCACCCCGGAGGTACTCCTTGCCGATGTAGCGCCCGTCGGCGCCCACGGAGACGTCATGCCCGATCCGGGCCAGCCCGCCGAACTTGATCTGGTGGTCGGGCACCAGCGGGAACCGGCTCCCGGGCGTCACGTCGTTCTCGGTCGGGAACGGGTTGATGACCGGCACACCGTCGGCCTCGTCAGCCGAGCGGATCGAGAACACCTTGGCATCGCTCTGGAAGGTGGCCTTGGTGTAGGAGTAGTTGAGGTAGAGTGAGTGCCCCTGCGGGAACGTGTACGCCCCGCCCGCCTCCAGGCCAACCCGCCGCGTCTTGTCCAAGTTCACGAAGAAGCCGTCGATGGTGCTGCCCTGGGGCTCGTCCTCGTCGCCGAACGGGGTGAGGAAAATGTCATTCTTGACGCTGGTGTAATAGACGGACCCGCTGACCGAGACCCGGTCGCGTGCATAGCGCACGCCGGCCTCGACGGTGCTGGCCTTGACCGGCTCGAGCGGCGGGTCGTCCCCCAGGGCGAAGGGAAGCGGGCACGGCGCCGCGGGATCGGCGCAGGCGTTCTCGATCACCGCGGGGGCGCGAAACGCCTGCCCCCACGACGCGAACACCGACGCGCTCGGCGCGACCTCGACGCTGGCGCCGACCCGCGGATTGAAGCGTTTGTACGTCGCCGTGGTGTCGCGCTGGGGATTGAGGACGTTCTCGAACGGAATCCGGACGTAGTCGTAACGCGCGCCGGCCGACAGGGTGAGCTTGCCGATCGTCAGGTCGGCGGCGGCGAAGGGCGCCAGGTCCCACAGCGGGCTTCGCGCCTCCGTAGTCAACGTCCGGCTCGCGCCGAATTTGGTCGAGTCCGCGAAGATATCGATCTTGACCCGGGTCACCTCCCCGTCCATGCCGCCGCGCAGGCTGAGGGCGGTCCGGTCGTTGATGACGGTGGTCCAGCGATAGTCGGCCGTGTACCCGAAGCTCGTGTTGTAGCTGATCCCGAAGGCGTCCGGATCGTCTTCCTGATTGACGTTGAGCCGCTCCGCGCGATGCCGCCGGAAGTACATCGTCACCGAGGCCCGGCCCAGTCCGAACTGCTTATATGCCTGGACCGAGCCCTGAAAGGCCCAGAGCTTCTCGTAGTCGCCGGCGCTCAGGTTGGAATCGGGACTCTGCTCGAAGATGGATTGGGGCAGAGAGCCGGCCGTTTGCGCGCTGTCAGCCGAATAGAAGCCCTGGAACCGGATGCCGCCGGTCTCACCGAGCTTGCCGAGATTTACGAAGCCCTGGTAGCCCTGGGCTCCGGTGATGTCGCGCCACCCATCCTCGCGGTTGTAGTTCCCCCCGACATACCAGTCCATCCCACCCCGGCTGAGTCCCCCGACGTGCGCCTCCCCTCGCGCCGCGCCGAAGCTGCCGCCGGACAGCTCGATAGTGCCCGACGTCGGCCCGGTCCCGCGCGCGGTGACCAGATTGATCGCCCCGCCGAGCGCATTGCGGCCCAGCAGCGATCCGTTGCCGGAGAGGATCTCGATGCGCTGGATGTGGTCCATCGGCAGCAGGTCGAAATTGACCTGCGATGCCTCCGGCTCGTTCATGCGCACGCCATCGAGAAAGACCGCCACACCCTGGGGCAGACCGACCACTGGGGACGAATAGAAGCCCCGGCTCGAGAGGTTGAGCTTGTAGGGGCTGCCGAGGTCGTCGTAGGTCGAGAAGCCGGCCACGCTCTTGAGCGCGTCCGAGAGGATCCTCGGCTCGTACGCGTCGACCTGTGCCGCGTCGAGCGTCGTCACCCGTGCCGGCACCCCCGAACCGATCGTCGGGCCTGCGGCGGGGGCGATGCTGCCCACCACCTCGATCGGAGGCAGCTCATGGGCGGCGGTGTCGGCCTTGGTCGTGTCGGGCTGCTGCGCAGCGATCGACGGCGGCACCAGGAGCAACCCCGCGAACACGAGCGCACTCGTCAGTCTCATGAAAGCCTTCCTCAGGCTTACTGTCCACCTAGATACGCACGACCTCGGTGTGCGTCACACCCCGAGGCTCAGCAGGATCCGCCAGCACAGATAGATGAGCGAGGGATTGTCAGCGGAGCGGGAAGGCGGCGGCGGCTCGACGACCGGGACGGTCCGGGCGGCGCTCATAGATGGCGGCCATGACCACCCGATCCGGCGGCACACCCATGACCAGCAGGGCATCGTCACTCGGGCCGCCGCCATCGAAATCGAGGCAGCAGTGCTCGGTGGTGACCAGACCCGCGCTCGCGTCACCGAGGATCGAGGGTTGCTCTCCGCGGTCGAGCCGGATCACATCGCCCGGCGAAAAGGCGCCCGAGTGGTCGTTGTCCTCGTACAGGCGTAGGTGATGGACCCTGGCATCGCGATCGGCGACCAGCGTGACCCCATCGTCGGCCGCGCCGCCGCCGTCCAGATCGAAGCAGCAGCGGTCGATCTGGACCGGCCGGTGCGTGAGCAGCACCCCGCCGGCGAGGACCGCGGCCAGGACCGATGCAGCCACTCCCCAGGCGGCACGAAGGAACCGAAGCCGGCGGGCAGGGTCCTCGACCCCCTCGCCCCGCCGGACCCGGCCTTCGATCTCGGGGCCGAGCGACGCCCGCGGTTCGAACCGCACCCCGCCGAGCGCGCGGTCGAGGTCGGCCAGCTCCGGCGGCAGATCGGAGGGGTCGCTCATCGGGCCAGGACCTTCCGGAGGCGCCCCAGCACCCGCCACAGCCGGGTCCGCACGTTCCCTTCGCTGAGACCGAGGAGCTGGGCCATCTCGGCGGTATCGAGCCCGCTGCCATACCGGAGCCCGACCAGCTCGCGGTCGGCCAGGTCGAGCGTGGCCACGGCATCGAGCAGCCGCCCGACCTGCTCCTCGCGGAGCAGGCGCTCCTCCGGCGACGGCGCATCGTGGACGAGGTCGTGCATGGTGCCGATCGACACGTACTGGCGCAGGCGGGCACGGCGACGCCAGTCGGTGAGGACATTCCGGGCCGTGGTCAGGATCCACGCCTTGGCCGAACCCCGATGAGGATCGAACCGCTCAGCGGCCCGGATCACCTTGAGAAAGGTCTCAGCAGTGAGGTCTTCGGCCACGTCGGCAAGCGGGACGTGGAATCGGAAGTAGTTGTAGACGGCCGTGCCATGGTCCTCGAACCATGCTCGACAGCGGAGCTGCGCCTCGTCGCTCGGGGCGGGCGCAGGCCGAGCGTCGGGCAGAGGGGGATGCGAAGCGGAGCTCACGTCAGATAGATAGGCGCCAGGTCGGGATTCGTCACGCCCGGGGAGTTAAACTAGAAGGCGGCCAGCCCGGTAATGGCCTGCCCCACGATGAGCGAGTGCATGTCGTGGGTGCCCTCGTAGGTGTACACCGATTCGAGGTTCGCCATGTGGCGCATCGAGTGGTATTCGGCGAGGATGCCGTTGGCGCCGAGCAGCCGCCGCGCCTCCCGGGCGATGTCGCAGGCCATGTTCACGTTGTTGCGCTTGCAGAGCGACACTTGGTCCGGCGTCATCGTGCCCGCGTCCTTGAGCCGGCCCAGCTGCAGCGTCATGAACTGCGCCTTGGTGATCTCGGTCAGCATCTCGACCAGACGCACCTGCTGGATCTGGGTCCCGGCGATCGGCTTGTCGAACATCACGCGCTGGCCGGCGTAGCGCAGCGCCTCGTCGTAGCATGCCATGGCGGCGCCGATGGCTCCCCACGCGATGCCGTACCGCGCCTGTGTGAGACACATGAGCGGGCTCTTGAGGCCGCCCGACTTGGGCAGGATAGCGTCCTTGGGCAGGTGGACGTCCTGCAGATGGATCTCGCTGGTGTCGCTCGCGCGGAGCGAAAGCTTCCCCTTCTGGTCCTTGGCAGCGTAGCCCTTGGTATCGGTGGGCACGATGAAGCCGCGGATGGACTTGGCGTCGTCGACCGCGCCGGTCTTGGCCCAGATGATGGCCACCGTGGCCTGAGAACCGTTGGTGATCCACATCTTGGTGCCGTTGAGCACCCAGCCGTCCTTGGTCTCTCGGGCGGTCGTGATCATGCCACTCGGATTGGAGCCGAAGTCGGGTTCGGTCAACCCGAAGCAGCCGATGTCCTGCCCCGACGCCAGCAGCGGCAGCCAATGCCGCTTCTGTTCATCCGATCCGAAGGCGTAGATCGGGTACATCACCAGCCCGCCCTGAACCGAGGCGAACGAGCGGATCCCGGAGTCGCCCCGCTCGAGCTCCTGCATGATCAGACCATAGGCGACGTTGTTGAGCCCCGCGCAGCCGAACTCCTCCGGCAGGTTGGCGCCGAACAGCCCGAGCTCGGCCATGCCGGGGATGAGCTGCTTGGGGAATCGGCCTTCGACGTAGGCCTCGCCGATGACGGGAATGAGGTTCTCGTCCACCCAGGTCCGGACGGTGTCGCGGACCGCCCGTTCCTCTTCCGACAGGAGAGTGTCGAAGGCGAGAAAATCGACGCCGGCAAATTGGGATGTGGCGGCAGCGGTAGCCATGCGGAGCCTCACTCGGAGCGGATGACAGGCCCGGAAGATACCTGGGGAAACGACGATTCCGGAATCCGGGCCCGGTCGACCGCGGGACTCACCGCCCGCTTGGCATGGGGCAAAACGCCAACCTCGCGCGCCTTCCCCCGAAAGGTCGGACCGTGATCCACCCGGAGCCCGCTTTCCGCCTGCCACTGGTGCACCATCTCGTGCAGCATGGTATGCTCGACCTCGGGCCAGGCGTGCCGCAGGATGTGGCGCCGGCTCAAGGCGATCTCGATCGGACGGCCGGTCGGCAGGTCCACGCTGAGCTCGCCCAGCCGGGTCCGCATCCGTCCCGACACCCGAATCGGGAGCATCGAGAGCGAGCCCGCGAAATATTCCGCGTTGAGCCGCCCGTGGAGCTGCTCGAGACGGTGGAGCAGCATGAGGTCACCCGGCTGTGGCCGGTCGCACCGGGGTGGCCGAGCCGGCGGTGGCGCGTACTCCTCGACCGGAAAGGCGAGAAATTCGCGCTCCGCGCCACGCCGGAGCGCGCGGCGAAGCCGGGGATCGAGGAACCGCACGATGGCGCGGAGCACTCGGTCCGGGGCGGCGGCGTAGCCGCGGTGCAGCCGGAGCACCCGGCGCGCGGTCAGGCTCACCATGACCGTCCGATTGGTGTGGGTCAGCACCCGTTCCACGTCCCGGAGACCGAGCTGCTTCAGCCGTTGTGCCAGAAGGTCGTCCACTTACGATCCCTGATCCCCACCCGCCACCGAGACCGCCAGGCCGGGCGCCTCCGCGCGGGCGAACGAGTACGTATCCGACTTGAGGAACCGGCCGCCGCTCGGCTCCCAGCGATAATGCTGGATGTGCACGGCGCGGGCATCGATCTTCACCAGATTGAACACCGAGGGCCGCCGGTGGCGGGTGCGGAAGCTGTGGGTGCCGGCGGTGCTGATGGCGAGGCTCCCCTCCACCTGGCCGGCGCCCTCCTGGTGATCGTGGCCGCAGAGGACCACGTCGGCGCCGGTCGCGAGCAGCCGCCGGTGCGCCGAGCGCCAGCGGGCCAGGCCCATCCGCCGGGAGAGCCCGCCCGCCAGCACGTTGTGATGCAGGGCCAGGATTCGCGCGGTGCCGGGCGGCGCCTGGCCCAGGATGGTGGCCACCCGGGTGGTCTCCGAGGCGGGGAGGTGCCCCTTCACGGCCACGTCTCGGAGGTTCCAGGTGAGCGAGCCAAAGGCAACGCCGTAACTGCTGAGTGCGCCGGCGATGATCGCGCCGGGGATCTCCAGTACCGGCGTCAGCGGGCCGAAGTAGCGGGCGTACTTGGCATACTTGGGCGCGGCGCCGAACGCCCCCAGCGGGCTCTTCCACCACTCGAGATCATGGTTTCCCGGCACCACCAGCACCGGCATCGAATGGCGAATCCGCTGGAGAAAGGCATGGGCCGCCTGAAACTCGCCATGGCGGGCGCGCTGGCTCAGGTCGCCGGAAATGACGGTGGCCCCGACACCCAGCGTGGGCAGGAAATCTTCCAGCGCCTCGATCTGCGCCAGGTCGGCGTAGCCCCCGAAATGCAGGTCGGAGACGTGCGCGATCGCGATGACCGGATCGGTCACCACACGACTCGGAGGCGGTAGGTGAGCAGGGATTCGCCGCCCGCGGGGACCCGCACCCGGAAGCGCGTGATGGTGGACGAAATCTTTTCCGGCCGGACCGAGCTCGAGACCACGGTCCACTCCCCGCCGCGCTCTTCCTGCACGTCGATGGTCACGGCACTGTCGAGTGCGTTGCTCAGGGTAACCCGGTAATCGGCGGTGGCCACCGTGCGCCAACCGGCCTTGCTGCTGTCACGCCTGGTCGAGTAGGAGGTCTGGACCCGTTTGGCCGTGAGATCGAATGCGGTGCCGGCGGAGAGCCGCAGATCCTCGCCCGCGGGCGTGTGGTCCGGCGCGGCCTCACCCACCAGCTGGAGTCGGCCGGCGCTGTCGGCCTGAAACAGCCGCGCGACGCCGCCGGGCAGCGGGCGATCGCCGAACTCGGTCTTACGCGGACGCTTGAGGGTGTAGCTCACCTCGACCGGCACTTGGGTCTCCTCGCCCTGCTGGGGGAGCATCCCCCAGTACGGAGCGGCGCCGTGCGCCACGTAGGCGCGCTCGTACTTCACCCGGCTCGGCTCGAACAGTGCCACCGAGGTGGTGAGCCCCGGCGCGAGCGAGCTGGTGCCGGGAAGCGAGTAGAGATGAAACTCGCCGACCCGCTGCTCTCCCGCGACATCGGCTTTGGCCGCCTGGAGGGCCGCGCGCGCCTCGTTGTACAGCGGGACCGGCGGCGGCGGCTCCGCTCGGCTCACCGCGCCCGCCAGGAGCTGGACCTCCGCATTCTCCAGCCGGAGCGCCTGCGACTCGAGCACCGCCATACCGGTGACCCGGGCCTCGCTCGCGCCGAGCACGACCTGATAGCTCGCCCGCCACGAGGCGCCGGTCGTGAAGTAGCCCAGGCGGAGGTGGTCCTGCGCCCGCTCCGCCCGGAGATCCAGCACGGCCGTCGGATCGCTGACCACGACGTCCGCCGGATAGAGGCCGGCCCCCGGCGCCGCAAAGCTGATGCGGCCGTCCGGCAGCTGGAGCCGGAGCGGGTCCACGCCGAGGATGAGCGCGCTCAGTGTGTCCTTGGATTCGGGCAGCCGGAACACCACCCGGCGGCCGACCGAGCGTCGCTGCACGCTCGCCTCGTCCACCGCGCCGTCGTACCGGACGCCCAGGAGGGTGACCGACGAATCCAGCGCGAAGAGCGACGCGGGCTCGATTGGCCCCAGAGCCACCCGCTGGGTGGAGGCGCCCTTGGGCACCGCGACGGGCACGCCGCGACGCACCAGCACCCGCCCGTCGTTATAGATGGTGAGCGACGTCTGCCCTTCCAGCCGCGCACTGCCGGCCGTGGCCAGCAGGAGCAGGCATGCGGCCATCCGAGCTGTGATCATCGGGGAAGGAACTCCATGGCGATGCGGCTGGCGATCCGCCGCACGATGATGTAGGTGGCTACCACCGCGACCGCGCCGTAGAAGCGGGCCGTGGTATCGACCGGCAGGTGCCAGCCGACGTAGGTCGCCATCAGCAGCGTCGCACCCAGCGCGATCCGATTGCCCAGCCGGGAGGACCGGCTCATCCGCTCCGCGCGGCACTGGGCACAGAGCTCGCCCCAGGCGAGGCCGGGCACCCGTCGCTCGCAGCGGGCGCAGGGGACTTCAGGCAACCCGCCGCGCGACAGCATCTCCGAACTCTCCTGTGGTCGCCGTGCCGCCGAGATCACGGGTGCGGATCTGATCCTCCACGATGGTGGCGGTCACGGCCCGGCGTAGCCGCTCGGCGCGGTCCAACTCGCCCAGGTGGTCCAGCATCATCGCAGCCGCGAGCATCTGGGCCGACGGGTTGGCGATTCCCTTCCCCGCGATGTCCGGCGCGCTCCCGTGCACCGCCTCGAAGATGGCGGCCCTGGTGCCGATGTTGGCGCCGGGCGCCAAGCCCAGGCCGCCCACCAGCCCCGACACCTCGTCGCTGAGGATGTCGCCGAACATGTTGGTGGTGACCATGACATCGAACTGCTCGGGGCGCATCACCAGCTGCATCGCGGTGTTGTCGACGATCATGTCGTTCGCCTCGATCTGCCCGGCGTACTCCTCGGCGATCTGCCGCCCCACCTCCAGGAAGAGGCCGCTGACCATCTTGAGGATGTTCGCCTTGTGGACGATGGTGACCTTGCGCCGGCGCTGCTTGAGGGCGTACTCGAAGGCGTAGCGCACGATCCGCTCGCAGCCCTTGCGGGTGACGATGGCCATCGATTCGCCGACCGCCCGCGGGTCGTCCCCGATCTGCACGAAGTGCTCGACCCCGATGTAGAGCCCCTCCAGGTTCTCCCGCACCAGCACGATGTCCACGTTCTCGAACCGGCCGCCCGGAATCAGTGTCTTGGCCGGCCGCACGTTGGCGAAAAGCTCGAACTCCTTCCGGAGCCCCACGTTCACCGAGCGGAATCCGGTGCCCACCGGTGTGGTGAGCGGGCCCTTGAGCGCCAGCGAGTTCTTTCGGATGCTCTCGACCGTCGCGTCGGGGAGCGGCGTGCCGGTGGCCTGGACGGCGGCCATGCCAGCCAGCTCTTCGTCCCACCTGAAGTGGAGCCCGGTGGCTTCCAGCACCCGAACCGTCTGGGCGGTGATCTCCGGGCCGATGCCGTCGCCGGCGATCAGGGTGACGTCGTAGGTCATGGACTGGTGGGATCGATCGGCAGCACCGAGGCGAGGGCGGCTTGCAGCGCCGCGTCGGGCGTGGCACCGGACCCGCTGGCCTGACTCCGCCAGAGCACCTTGCCCGACCGGGTGTCGGCCGCCACCAGAGAGAGGTCCGCGTGCACCCGCCGATCGGGCAGGAGCGCAAAGCCGAGCGCCGCGGGCACCATCACCACGCGGCCACCGACGACGGCCATGAGATTCCGCAGGGAGGAGCGGAGCGGGTCGCGGATCTCGCGCATCTTGGGCGCGCGCAGCATGGCCTGGCCCATCTGGTCGGGATCGTTCACCAGTCCCGGCGAGCGACGCGCCAGCTTCCGGAGCTTGGGCGGCAAGACCCACTGCACCTCGGGCGCGCGCCCGGTGAATGCGTCGCCGATGAGGGAGTCGGCCCAGAGGAGCGCGGTGCGGCGATCGCGGTAGGGAGCGTAGAGCGAGTCGGACTGCAGCGTCGGGTCGGCGGCCATCAGGGTCAGCGGCATCACCGCCACCTGCTGGCCGGCCAATCCCTCGGTGGGGACCAGCACGGGCGCGGCCGGCGCCGCCGGCGCATCCTGGGCGGCGAGCGGCGGACTCAACAGCAGCAGTATGAGTGCGGCGAGAGCAGCGGGCTTCACGCCGGGAAAGTAACTGTGGGGCGGGAAAGTGTCATCCTGGACGGAGTGGTCATCCGAGAGGAGCGGTGATGCGGAGAGGAGCGGTCGTGCCGAGGGGAGCGGTCAATGCCGAGAGCACAGATCCCTCGCGGAGTTCACCCTGAGCGCAGCGAATGGGCTCGGATGACAGTTCAGGATCGTGCCGGTATGCCCGGGATACTGCAGAAAGCTGAGAACGACCAGCGAACTCCCCGCCGCCCCCCTACTCCAGCGACAACCCCCCATCCACCACGATCGTCTGCCCGGTGATATGCCGCGCCGAGTCCGAGCACAGGAAGGAGATCACGTGCGCCACGTCTTCCGGCTCGGCCACCCGGCCGAGGACCGAGCTCTTCTGGGCGCGCTCGATCACCTCGGCCGGCAGCATCGCCATCCGCTCGGTGCGGATGAAGCCGGGGGCGACCGCGTTCACGTTGACGTTGGCGGGACCGAGCTCGACCGCGGCCGCGCGGGTGAGCCCGAGCAGCGCGGCCTTGCTGGTGGCGTAGTTGGCCACCCCGAAGCCGGGGCGCTTCGCCTGGTGGGCGCTTACGTTGACGATCTTGCCGAAGTGCTGCCCCCGAAAAATCGGCGCGACCGCCCGGATGCAGTTGAAGGAGCCGGTCACGTTGGTGTCCAGCACCTCGTCCCAGGCGTCCTCGCTCAGCCGCCAGAGCGCGCCGTCGCTGGCGATTCCAGCGTTGTTGATGAGGAAGTGCACCCCGCCGAGCCGCTCGTTGGTGCTGCGCACGAACAGCGCGACCGCCTCGCGGTCGCGCACGTCGCAGCGGCAGGCCAGCACGTTCACGCCCATCGCCATGAGCGCGGTCTCGGTCAGCAGTGCCTGCTCGCTCACGTCGCGCCCGGGCATGTTCACGAAACAGAAGGCGACGTCGCAGCCGAGCTTGCCGAATTCCATGGCGATGGCGCGACCGAGCCCGGTGGCGCCTCCGGTCACGACCGCGACCTTTCCCCGCCAACCCTTCCGGATCGGCTGCGGTTGAGGCTCCTCGAGCACGGCTCCGCGTGCCTCCTGGGACTCGTGCTCCCACGAGGGCCGATGGCCGAAGCCGAAGGATGGCAATGGCATGCGCTTCGAAGGTACGGTCCCCCCTGGGGAAGGGCAAGCAGGCCCGCCACGCCCGCGGTTTACCTTTCGCACTTGCCGCTGTTTAATTCTGCATATGCCCTCACGATTGGCGTGGGCGCTCGTCGCCCTGGTTGGCGCGGCCGGTTGGGGGATGCTCGCCCTGCATCGCGGGGAGACGATCAGCGCCGCCTGGCTGGTCCTCGCCGCCGTCGGCACCTATCTCGTCGCCTTCCGCTTCTACAGCCGCTTCCTGGCCGATCGCGTCTTTCAGCTGGACGACCGCCGCGCCACGCCGGCCGAGCGCCTGGCCAACGGCCGGGACTTCGTTCCGACCTCGCGCTGGGTCCTGTTCGGGCACCACTTCGCCGCGATCGCCGGCGCGGGACCGCTGGTCGGCCCCGTACTCGCCGCCCAGTTCGGCTACCTGCCGGGAACGATCTGGATCGTGTTCGGCGTGGTGCTCGCGGGCGCGGTACAGGACTTCGTGATCCTGTTCGCCTCCACCCGCCGGGACGGCAAGTCGCTCGGCCAGATGGCGAAGGAGGAGACCGGGCCGGTGACCGGCATGCTGGCCATGCTCGCCGTGCTGGCGATCATGGTCATCCTGCTGGCCGTACTCGCGCTGGTGGTGGTGAATGCGCTCAAGGACAGTCCCTGGGGCGTGTTCACCATCCTCTGCACCATCCCGATCGCGGTGCTGATGGGCTTCTGGATGAAGGTCTGGCGTCCGGGACGGACCATCGAGGCCTCGCTCGGCGGCGTGGCGCTCCTGCTGCTGGCGCTGGTCGGCGGTCGTTACGTGGCCGCGTCACCCACTCTCGCGCCATACTTCACCCACTCGGGGCTCACCATCGCGTACGGCATCATCATCTACGGCTTCATCGCCAGCGTGCTGCCGGTGTGGATGCTGCTCTGTCCCCGGGACTATCTCTCCACCTTCATGAAGATCGGCACCATCCTGCTCCTGGCGGCCGGCATCCTCCTCGTGCTCCCGCCCCTCAAGCTTCCCGCGATGACCCGGTTCATCGACGGCACCGGCCCGGTGTTCGCCGGCAAGCTGTTCCCCTTCGCGTTCATCACCATCGCCTGCGGCGCGATCAGCGGCTTCCACGCGCTGGTCTCATCCGGCACCACGCCCAAGATGCTCGTCCGGGAGAGCGACGCCCGCTACATCGGGTACGGCGGGATGCTGATGGAGTCGTTCGTCGCGATCATGGCACTCACCGCGGCCGCCCTGCTCGACCCCGGCATCTATTTCGCCATCAACGCGCCCCTCGCCACGCTGGGTGGCAACGTCCAGTCGGCCGCGGAGGTGATCCGCGGCTGGGGCTTCACCGTCTCGCCGGACCAGATCACCGGGCTCGCCGCCGAAGTGGGCGAGAAGACGCTGCTCGGCCGCTCGGGCGGAGCGCCGTCCCTGGCGGTAGGCATGGCCCAGATCCTGAGCGGCGCGTTCGGCCGCACCCTGATGGCCCTTTGGTACCATTTCGCCATCATGTTCGAGGCGCTCTTCATTCTCACCACGGTCGACACCGGCACCCGGGTGGGTCGTTTCATGTTCCAGGAGCTGGCTGGTCACCTCTGGGCCCCCCTGGGGCGGACCTCCTGGTATCCCGGCAGCATCATGGCATCCGCGATCATCGTCGCCGGTTGGGGATATTTCCTGGTGCAGGGCGTGCTCGATCCGCTGGGCGGGATCAACTCGCTCTGGCCGCTCTTCGGCATCAGCAATCAACTGCTCGCCGCCGTAGCGCTCTGCGTGGGGACCACGGTCCTGATCAAGGGCGGCAAGGCCCGCTACGCCTGGGTCACTCTGATGCCGCTCGCCTGGGTTCTCGCCGTCACGCTCACCGCCGGCTGGCAGAAGGTCTTCGCCGCCGACCCCCGGCTGGGGTTCCTTTCGCAGGCGGCGCTTACCGCCGGACAGGTGGCGGCCGGCACCATCGAGCCCGGCCGCGGGGCGCGGCTGATCTTCAACGCCCGCCTGGACGCCGCCGCCGCCCTGGTGTTCATGGTGGTGACAGTGCTCGTAGTGCTCGCTTCCGCCCGCGAGTGGATCCTGGTGCTCACCAACCGGCGCCCACAGGTCGCCAAGGAATCTCCCTTCGTGGAGACGGCCTATGCGGGCTGAGATGAGAGAGCTGCTGCGAGCCTTCCGACGGGTGATGGGCATGCCGGATTATCAGGCGCACCTGGAGCACCTCCGCCGCTGCCATCCCGACCGTCCGCCGCCCAGCGAGCGGGAGTACTTCGACCAGTTCGTGCGGACCCGCTACGGCGACGGCCCCACCCGCTGCTGCTGATGTCGTGAATCCCATCATCCGCATTCCCGAAGCGCTGCTCGAGCCGCAGAGTCTCATCGGGGCCGTGGTGTACGCGGTGCTCCTGGTGCTGCTGGCGAGCGTGCTCGCACGGACGCTCCGGGGCACGGTCGACCGGCTGCTCGCCCGGGACGAGCACGGCCACATCGACCGGACCGTCGCGAGCTTCCTGACCCAGCTGGGGCAGATCGCCATCTTCATCGTGGCGTTGACGGTATACGCCCACATCATCCCCGAGCTGCAGCGGGTGGGCACGGCGCTGTTGGCGGGCGTGAGCATCGCGTCCGTGGTCATCGGACTGGCGGCCCAGAACACCCTGGGGAATCTGATCGCGGGACTGTCGCTGCTGCTCTATCGCCCGATCCGGTTGGACGATCTGGTGCAGGTGACGACGCCGGCGGGCCCGGAGACCGGCATCGTCGAGCAGCTCACCCTCGGCTATACGCTGCTCCGCACCGCGGACGACCGCCGGATCGTGGTGCCCAACAGTACCATGGCCTCTCAGGTCACGGTGAACCTGAACACCTGGAACCTCCAGGCCATGGCGATCGTGCCGGTCGGCATCGCCGCGGACGAGGATGTCGATGCAGTCCGCCACGTGCTGCTCGCCATCGGCGCCGGCCATCCGCGGGTCGATCGGGTGATCGACTGCCCGGTGCGGCCGCACGGTGAATCCGGCGTGGTGCTGAGCCTGCGGGTCTGGTGTGCGGACAGCCAGGCCGCCGTCCAGGTGCGGCGCGAGCTCGCCGAGCGCATCCGCGAGCAGCTCGACACCCGGGGAGTTCCGGCCACCATCTTCACCCCACCCCGGGAGCCGGCCCGACCGGCCGCCTGACCGCCTCCGGCACCTGCCTCGTCGCCCTGCCGCTCAGCGGGCAGAATCTGGTCGAGCCCTAATGGTTGCCCCGCTGACCGGAGCGGCCGCAGAATCGGGGAGCGTCGCCAGCCACGCGGTCAGCCACTTGCCGGTGCGCGAGATCACCGATGAGCTGTCGTTTGCCAGGAAATCGTAGCCCCCGCGGTCGAGGGTCGAGTCGGCGTACACGCCGTTGGCCCGCGCCCGCTCGCGCGCGTCCAGCAGCGCCGTGAGGCTGCCGCGCGTGCCGATCCAGAGCAGGCCGTCCGAGGCCCGGATGGCATACCGCTTCGGCACGCCGAAGCTGTCCGGCGCCACGTACACCTGGCTCAGGAGCGGGATCAGCCTGGGATCGGTGAAATAGGAAAGCAACGTCAGATAGCGGACCCGGAACTCTTCCGTGTCTGCCGCGCGGAAGCGGGCCGCGACCGAGTCGAGCGCTCCGGCGCCGAGCCGGCCCAGCACCCAGGCGTCCCCGTGATCGTAGTTCCGTGTGGGAATCCGGGAGAGAATGTCGGTCAGCACGGCCGGGTCACCCTGGGTGGCGCGGCGGCGCTCCAGGATGATCGCCTGCAGGGAGGGCTCCAGATCCTCCGCGGTAATCCCCGGGTTCTCCGGAAACGGCGGCCCCTCGGCCTGCTCCAGTGTGCGCCTGAGCCGTCGCGCGCTGTCGGCGTATGCACGACTCCGAAGCTCGGCCAACCGGGTGAGCGCGACCAGTCCGATGTTCCAGTCTTCGGTGCCCCGAGCCGATGCCCGCATATGCCGCCAGAGCGGGCCGGGCGCCTTTACCCGCATGATGGCCAGCACCGAGTCGGCCCGGGGCGTCCCCTCCCTCAACGCCTCGTGCAGCTCGGAATAGGTTGCCCGGCCAGGCTGGCCCACCCGGACCTGGACCTGCGCCAGGCCGCTCACCGGGCGCAGCGCGAGAGCCGTCAACGCCAGTGCCGCAGGAAGGACGATTCTCATCACGTGCCACGTTCTCCCCGAGAGGGCGAGACCAGGAGCCAGGCGACCACCGCCGCGAGCATGCCCGCGGCGGAGACCCAGAGCGCTCCCGGGCCGCCGACCGACTGATAGAGCGCGCCGAACGCCAGACCGGCCGGAAGTGCGACCACACCCGTGAGGGCATGGTACGCGCCGAAACCCCGGCCGGTCCTGATCGGGGCCAGCCGCGCCACCAGCGCCCGCTCCGCCGATTCGGTGAGCCCGGCCACCAGGCCCAGGGCGAGGAACGCCACAACTGCCGCCACCGGCGCGAGCGGCCCGCCCAGCACCCCGGCCACCGCCGCGAACAGCACTCCGCCCGCAGCCACCGCACCGCGCGGCCCCAGCCGGTCGGATATCCAGCCGCCGGGATACGAGCTGGCGCTCCGCACCACGTGAAGCCCCGCCCAGACCAGGGGAACCAGCGCCACGGCCACACCGCGCTGCTGTAGCCGGAGCAGGAGCAGAGTCTCGGGAAGCCGGAAGAAGGTGATGGCGGCGAGCGCCGTGACCGGTGTCCAGAACACCCGGCCGGAGGCGTCGACGTCAGGTATCGGCGAATCCGACGCCCGCGCGCGCGATCCCCGGCTCCGGGGCAGCACCACCGCAAGGATGAGGAAAGCCGCCAGGCCCGGCGCGGCGCTCCAGGCGATCACCCGTGGCACCTCGACCCCCCGGGTGAGCAGGTACCAGGCCGCGAGCGAGCCCAGCACGGCGCCAGCGTGGTCCGCCCCGCGGTGAAAGCCGTACGCCCGGCCCCGCTGCGGCTCCGGCGTGACCGCTGCGATGAGCGCGTCCCGGGGAGGGGTGCGGAGGCCCTTGCCCACGCGATCGATCACCCGGAAGCCGACCACCTGCCACGCCGCCCCCGCCACCGCGATCAGCGGGCGCACCAGGACGGCGGTGGCGTATCCGATCAGGATGAGCGGCCCGCGCCAGCCTGGCCGGTCGGCCAGCCGGCCGCTCACTATCTTGAGTGCCGCCGAGGTCAGATCCGCCGCGCCATCCAGCAGCCCGAGGACGAGCGGCCCGCCTCCCAGCGTGCCCACCACGAACGCCGGCAACAGCGGGTAAACCATCTCGCTCGCCACATCGTTGAACAGCGAGACGGCCGACAGACCCTTGACCGTCGGCGGAATCAGAGACGAACCGGACCCGCTGGAGCTCGACGGCACGCGCGAGGGCATCGTTGGAAACTAGCATGTATGTTACTCCCCATGGCCGCCGAGCCCGTACGCTTTCATGAGTCGAATCTCTGGTCGACGCCTATCCGGGATCTTGGCCTGACCATCCAGGACACCCCGCTGGAGCCTATCCTGGAGGAGTTTGCCGGCGAGCTTCAGCGGATCGGCCTCATCCGCGTCCGCCCCCGGTTCTACCTGTCCACCGAGTGGGGCGTCCCCTTCGAGACGGTGGCGATCGCCATCCCCTTCTATCTCGCCCGGCCCGATCTCACCGCACTGCACGCGGAGCGGGTGGGTCACGTCGAAGGATTCGACCGGGCCGACATCCTGCGCTACCTGCGCCACGAGATGGGGCACGTGGTGAACTACGCCTATTGCCTCTACGAGGAGGAGGAGTGGGTCAAGCAGTTCGGCTCCATCACCCAGCCGTACGCCGAGGAGTACCGGCCCGAGCCGTTCAGCCGGCGGTACGTACGGCACCTGCCCGGCTGGTACGCCCAGAAGCATCCTGACGAGGATTGGGCCGAGACTTTCGCGGTCTGGATGACGCCGGAGCTCGATTGGCGGGCGGAGTACGGCCCCTGGCCGGTAGCCTGCGCCAAGCTGGCCTACTGCGAGCGGACGGTGGCGGCGCTCCGCAACCAGGACCCGATGGTCACCGACGCGGAGCTGGATGAGGATGTGGGGGAGATCGAATATTCGCTGGATCAGTACTACCGGAACGTGCCGACCGCCCTGGGCGAGCCCCCACCCGGGCTGGACGGTGCCCTGCGGGCGATCTTTCAGGATCTCGGTACCGACGAGGGGATGTCACTGGAGGAGCCGCTGGCTCCGGCGGCGGCGCTCATCCGCCGGCTTGAGCCCGGGCTGATGGCCAACATCTTCCGCTGGACCGGCCATTTCCCGGAGCGGACCCGGGCCCTGCTCCGCTATCTGGCCGACCGCGCGGACCAGCTGCAACAGGGGTACGCGTCGGGCCGCGAAGCCTCGGCCATCGTGGCGTTCACCACGTTCGTGACCAGCCTGGCCATGAATTACGTGCAGCGGGGGAGCTATCTGCCCGAGCCGGGCTAGCGCCGCCCGCCATATCGCTCCAGCGCCAGGTTCACCACCCGCTCGATGAGCCGGGGATAATCCACGCCCATCGCGCCCGCGGCCATGGCGAACTCGCTGGAGCGCTCCAGGTAGCAGCTCGCGTTCACCTCCAGCACGTAGATGTCCCCGGTGTCGGTGAGCCGGAGATCCACCCGCCCGTAGTCCCGCACCCGGAGCGCCCGATACGCGTCCACCGCCACCTTCTGCAGCCGGGCGCGCTGCTCGTCCGGGAGGTTGGCGAGCACCGATTTGGTCCCCTTGTACTCCTTGCTCCGCTCGTCCCACTTGGCCTTGCTGTCCATCACCTTGGGGACGCCCTCGGGAAAGCCGGTGAAATCGACCTCGACCGGCGGCAGCGGCTTGGCCTGGGCATTCCCCAGCACCCCGACGTAGAATTCGCGGCCCTCGATATACTCCTCGGCCAGCGCCGAATCGTTGAGCTCCTTCCGGATGAACGCCACCCGCTCCATCAGCGCTACCGCGTCGTGCACCAGCGACTTGCCTCCGATGCCCAGGGAGGCGTCGGAGCGGAGCGGCTTGACGAACAGCGGCATGCGGAGATTGCCGCCGCCGGTCTCGAACGCCGCCTCCCGGGAGAACACGGCGAACCGGGGATACAGGATGTCCTCGAACGCCAGCAGCTTCTTGCTGAGCCCCTTGTCCTGGCTCAGGTAGAGCTCGCCCGGTCCGCTACCGGTGTACTTGAGGCCCAGCAGGTCGAGCAGCCCGGTAACCGGGATATCGCCGAACACGTTGTCCCCGAACATCTCCATCAGGTTGAAGACCAGGTCCGGCCGCCGGCGGGAGAGCCCGCCGATGAGTCGCTTGACGTCGCCGTGGACTCCGAGGATGGACACCCGGTGTCCCAGGCGCCGCAGGGTGCGCGCGACCTGGGGCACCACCGGATCGTACTCCTTGGAGTTCTCGTCTTCGCTGTCGAGATACGTCAGGACGGTGATCTTCATCCGCGCTCCTCCTCCGTTCCCGCGCTACTCGGCGAGAGCCATGCCCCAGCGGGCGAGAGAGACGGGCAGCCCGCCGTAGGCGAGCACCGTATCGTGGAAGCGCTTCGGGTTGAAGTCGGCGCCCGCGAGCTGGCGGACCGCGTCGCGCAGACGCAGCAGCTCACGCCGCCCGACGGCGTAGCACAACTGGTACGTGGGCATCGCGCAGTATCGGCGCACCTCGGCCTCCGCGCTCCGGCGCTCGATGGGGAGGTGGGTCACCATGTAGTCGACGGCCTCGAGCGGCGTCATCCCGCGGGTGTGCAGACCGACGTCGAGCACCACCCGCACCGCGCGCCAGAGCAGGTTCACCTGCTGGAAGAGTCGCTCCTCCGCGGTGCGGTAGTAGCCGGCCTCGTCCATCAGCTGCTCGCAGTAGAGCGCCCAGCCCTCGACCATGACCGGCGTCCAGAGGTGGCGCCGGACCTCGGAGCCGAGCTCCTGGGCGGTGACCAGCTGCAGGTGATGGCCGGGATAGGCCTCGTGCGCCACCATGGCGGCGATGGCGTGCCGGCAGTGGCCCCGCCGCTGCTGGGCGAACGCCTCCGGCGGCAGCGTCGGATCGGGTCGCGTGACGTAGAAACGGCCGTGCTGCGCGCCGAGGTAGATCGGCGGCGGCTCGTACGCCGCGAACGGCACCAGCGACGCCAGAAACGCCGGCGTGGGCACCACCTCGACCGGGCCGGACGGCGTCGTGACCAGATCGTGCTCGAGGACGAAGCGGTGCGCCCGGTCGAGCTCCTCGCGGTAGGCGTCCAGAATATCGTCCGGAGCCGGCGCATCGCCCCGGAGCTCGTCCACCAGCTCCCGCCAGGGTCGCGTGCCCATCGCCGCGGCCAGCTCGGCCAGCCGGGCCTCGGTCTCCTCCTGCAGGTGGAGGCCGTAACGCCAGAGCTCCGGCGCACCCGAAGTGAGCGCGTGCTCGAAGTGCAGCCGGCGACTGAACTGCTCCTCCCCGATGGCGAACGCCTGGGGATCGGGGTGGGGCTCGACCTCGTCCCGGAGCGCCGCGCCGAAGGCCTTGAGGCTCTCGAGCGCGGCGGCCGCCGCCGTCTGCAGCCGCTCGCGCAGATCGGGCGCCTCGCCGGCCATCGCCATCGCGAGCTGCACCACCAGCTCGCCCCCGCCCCCGAGCATCGCCAGCGCGGAGTCGACGAAGACCATGGGCGGTCCGTCCAGCGTGGTGCGGGCCGCGTCGAGGAAGCCGGGAATGGCCTGCAGACGCTCCAGCGCGGCGGGTGCGCGGGGACCGACCGCGTCCTGGCGGGCGAGCACCGAATAGAGCGCCTGAAACAGGTGGGCCAGCCAGAACCCCGGGTTCCGCACCTGGGGGCGCTCCACCTCCAGCCGGGAGATGGTGCTGCGGATCTCCCCCAGGAGCGCGGTCCGGTCGATCTCGTCCTGCACCTCCTCCACATCCAGCTCCTCCAGCGCGCCGGAGACCGAGCGGAGTGCGGAGAGGTACTCCCGGACGGTCTGGGGATCGAAGCTCCCCAGACGCGCGTCATGGATCACCAGCCCGGCCGCGCTCGCGGCCGAGGGATCGAAGTGATACTTGAGGTCCAGGTAGGACCGGCAGAGCGCGTCAACGGACGGCAGCGGTCACCTCCGAATGATCGGCCAGCGATGCGCTTCCCCGGAGGCCGTCCACCACCACGCTGTTTCCGAGCATGGCGCCGTCCAGCTCCGCCCGGCGCAGCGTGGCGTCCCGACCCACGATGGTATTGGTCAGCCGGCAGTCGGTCACCGTGGTACCCCGCTCCAGCGAGACGTTGGGGCCGATGGTGCTCCGCTCGATGGTGACGCCGTCCTCGATGTAGACCGGGTCGCGGATCTCGACCCCGGGGAAGTCGACCCGCCGGGCCGCGCCCTTCCGGAGCAGGATCTCGTTGGTCTCCAGCAGTGTGTCCAGCTTGCCGCAGTCGTACCAGCCGCCCACCTCGGCGGTCAGGATCCGTTTGCCGTGCTCGATCATCCACTGGAAGGCGTCGGTGAGGAAATATTCGCCCTTGTTCTTGGGTTGCGCCAGCACGTGATCGATGCCCTGCCAGAGGCTGTCCACCGCCCGGATGTAATACAGGCCGATGTTGGCGAGCTTGGAGATCGGGGTCGACGGCTTCTCCACGATCCGGGTCATGTAGCCCTGGGCGTCGGTCACCACCACCCCGAAGCGCTGGTAGTCCTCCACCTCCTTGGCCCAGATGATCCCGTCCGCGTCAGCCCGATTGATCAGCGTGAGATCCGCCTCGAACACGGTATCGACGAAGATGATCAGCACCGGCTCCCGGATGTACGGCCGGGCCAGGTTGATCGCCCCGGCGGTGCCGTCCTGCACCTTCTGCTCGATGAACCGGGAGGGGATCGCGTATCGCGCGCGGGCGTAGGCCTCCACCTGCTCCTTGAGGTGGCCGGTGATGAAGATCAGCTCGCTCACCTCCAGCCCCTCGAGCCGGTCCATCACCCAATCCATCACCGGCCGGCCCGCCACCTTCAGCAGGGGCTTGGGGGTCAGATGAGTATGCGGCCGGAGCCGGGTGCCCTTGCCAGCGAGCGGGATGATCAGTTGCATGTCAGCCTCGTCCGTATCGGTCCTGGAGTCGCACGAGATCGTCGAGCTCCGGGGTCGACGCCTCGAGCACGTCGCTGTCCACCACCGCCTCGATCTGGTGGATCAGCTTGGGAAGGATGCGCACCGACTCGCCGGCGCGAAACCGGCGCTCCACCAGCTCTTCGTCCGGCTGGGTGCGCAGCAGCAGCTCGCCCGCGAGGACGTGCATCGTCTCGTCCTTGAAGTTGTGGTATTGCAGGCTGAGCACGTGCCCCGCCTCGACGTGCAGGATCTTCCCTACATAGCGATCGGTCCTGGCCCAGACCAGCTCGTAGCCCCAGGGCTTGTCCACTCGATATGGTACGTCGGGCACTTGGCCTCCACGGACGCGGCAGGGAATGGCAATGCGGCAGCGCAGAAATATAGGCGGGCCGGGGCTTCGCGGCGGCTCAGAACTCCGGTTGGAAGCTGAACATCCAGCGAAACGCCAGCTGATCGTCGCCGGGCGCGCGGTCCTGGGCGAGCGCGGGCCGGCTCACGAACAGCGGCAGGTCGAGCCGGGTGGTGAAGCGGGTGTCGCCGATGCGATGCTCGGCCCGGAGGCCGACGCCGGCGTCGGCCAGAAAACGGATGCGGTCGCCCAGGAGCGGCTGAGCGGAGCCACCGATCGCCTGCGACAGATCGGTGAACCCCGCGAGCGCGATCCGGCTGAAGAGCCGCGCGGCGGGCCGGGCCACGACGGTGCGCTCGAGCTCCAGGTTCAGCGCGATGATGGCCGCGGTGGAGATCCGCGGGTCAACCCCCCGCACGCCGGCGCCGCCGGGCGCCTGGTAGTGCATGTCGTCACCCACCAGCAGCGCGCCGCGCGAGCGGAGGAACGGGTTCTCCAGCACGGCAAGCGGATCGGCCCCCTGGAAGTAGACCTGCCGCTGCTTGGGCGCCTCGTCCCCGCCGCCCGCCACACCGGCGAAGGCCCGCGCGCCCAGGCTCATTCTCCGGCCGAACGCCCGCCGCGCGGTTCCCTCCAGCGCACCCCGGAAGTAGAACGGGTCCAGGTCGGTCCGGCCGCTCGCCGCGAGACCGGCACGGTTGTAGGCCAGCCCACCGCCGACCGAGGTGTGCCCGGCAAGCTGCCAGTTGCCCGCCTCGGTGGTCACTCCTCCACCGACCTGCAGCTCCACCGTACCGACATCCTCGTAGAGGCCACGATCGAGGTAGCGGAAATCATCCGGATGCACCCACTGCAGGCTCAGGTCCTGGGACCAGGTGGGCCCGAACGCGAGGTGGGCACGGCGGCGGCGCTCCGTCTTGGCGAGGAGGCCGTAGCGGCCCTCGATTCTGAACAGATCGAGAGTCTGAGAAACCCCCGGGCCGCGGAGGAACACCGGGTTGCGGGCCCGCAGCAGGACGTCCAGGTGCTCCACTCCATCATCGACTCCCCATCCGGTGCCCCGGGTGAGCAGCAAGACCCCCTGCTCGAAGCGGCCCAGGTAATCGTCCCTGCCCCGGACACCGAGCGTGACCCCGCCGGCGTCGTTGTACCAGACCGTGGGCTGGAGACCGAGAGTCATCCGGTCACGGCGGCTCCGGGTGCTGAAGTAGCGATGGAAGTACACGTCGGTGGCCGGCGGATACGCCGTGACGGTGGAAAACCCGAAGCCGAGCCAGTGGCGATTGTTCAGCATGTTCCAGTCATGGGTCAGCACGCGCGGGTCCACCAGCACCTCCCGCGGCCGGCTCCGGGTCGGAATCTCGACCCACTCCCGCTCGGCCAGTCCTTCCGTCCGGACCAGTGCGGTGTCGTGCTGGGCGATCACCGCCACCTCGACCGGAATCCGGCCTGGCGCCTTGCGCACGACTTCCACCCGGGTCACCCAGCCATCGACCCTCTGCTCTTTCTGCACCCGGCCGACGGCGTAGTCGTAGAGCTCCGTCGTGTGCAGCCACTGGGCGAAGAAGGTCGAAAGGTCCTGTCCCGACACCTCCTCGGCCACCTCCCGGAAGGCGGCCTCGTCCACGTGCCGGTATTTCCACCGATCGTAGAACGCCTGGAGGATCCGGTGCATGGTGGCGTCGCCCACGATGTAGCGGAGCTGCTGGAAGAAGAGCTCCCCCCGGCTGTAGATCGCCAGGTTGTAGGAGCTGAAGTCCCGATAGTCCTCCGCTACCAGGCTGGGGGGCTCGGAATAATCGTCCAGATCGAGGTCCAGGATCTCTGCTTCGCTCGAGGGATAGCTGCTGGGACGGCCCATCGTCTCCCAGAACCAGTTGGTCTGAAAGCTGGTGAAGCCCTCGTCCAGCCATCCCTCGCGCCACTCGTTGTTGGCCAGGAGACCCATCGTGTAGTTGTGTCCCAGCTCGTGCACGATGAGCCCCTGCTCGGCCGATCCGTTATGGATCATCATGGGGAATTCGGTGCCGCCCCCCTCGATCCGGTGCACGTTGGTGATCTGGGGCCAGCCGAACGGCCCGTACAACTGATCGAGCCAGGCGAGCGCGGTCTGGGTGCGTTTGACGGCGATCCCGTTGCCCCAGCTTGCTTCGTCCCCCGGCTGGTAGAGCACGTGCACGGCGACGTTGCCGAAGTGCCCGCCCTCGTAGCGGTAGCTCGGATTGAGCGACATCGCGAAATGGTGCACGCGCTCCGCGTACCACCGGATCTTCTTCCGGCCGGCCGCGGCGCCGTCGCAGGCGTCGGCAGCCGGTGTGGTGGCGCCGTAGTAGTCGCGCTGGTAGTCGACCGGAGCTGCCGGGGCCCGATTCGCCCGCTCCCATCCGGGGTCGCCGCAGACCGGGACGCCCGTGGCACCCACTACCTGATCCTGGGGAACGTCGAGGTCCACCAGGAAGCTGCCGAACTCGCCGTAGAACTCGCCGGCCGGATACAGCGGATGCTCCTCCCAACCGTGGCGGTCGTAGACCACCACCTTGGGGTACCACTGGGCGAAGTCGAAGCGCCGCCCCTCCCGGCCCTGACGCCGCGGAACCGTCGACGGGCGCGCATCCCAGCCGAGCTCGACCGTCATCGAATCGCCGGGCGCGAGCGGCCGCGGCAGCGCGAACCGCACGATCGTGCTGTCCGGCGCGAACGGGTAGACCGGCTCGGCCCGGGCACCCATGATCCGCACGTTCCGCACGTGGTTGAAGGCGAAGTCCGGCTCCCGAAGGTCGTTGAAGCGACGTCTTCCCTCGACCGAGTCCGCATCCGCCCAGCGGGAGCCGGGGCGGAAGGCATTGAGATAGAGGTGAAGGGAGAAGCTGGTGAGGGTATCGGGCGAGCGGTTCAGGTAGCGCACCACCTCGTGTCCCGCGAGCACGCCGCTCGGCTCATCCAGACGCGCCGTGATCTGGTAGGCCACCTCTTGCTGCCAGTAGGAGGCCTTGGGTTCCGGGTCGCTGGTCTGCAGGGCAAGCAGGGCGAGAACGATCACGGACGACTCGGGAGGCGGGGGCGGACGTGGAGGATGGGCATCGGCGGGAAACATAGATGTCCCCTGGATGATTCGGCACCGGCCAGGACCGGCTGAAGCTCTGACGCTCGCAGATGAGACGGGCCGACCGCAGCCATGTCGCCGCGGCCGGCCCGATCTCGATGCAGATGCTGCTATGATATGGTGAGAGTGCCGCTATGGCGTCGCTGCGACCGCCGCGGCCGCGTCAAGCAGCCCGGCGCCCGTGGCGTCCGCCTCCCAGCAGATCTCCCTAGCCGTCCCGGTGTTCGGATCGATGACATCCCGGCATCCCGGCCCCAGGGGGACGGCCGAGTTCTCGATCGCCGTCTCCGCCTGCGCCTCGGTAAGCGCGGGGTTCTTCTGCAACATCAGCGCGACGGTACCAGTCACTTCCGGAGCGGCGAAGGAGGTTCCACCCAGGAAGAAATAATCCGCATGCCCCCGCTGGAGCTGGAACGGAGCCAGCACCCAGCTGCCCGGCGCCGCGACGTCGAGGTCCTGCCCTGATTTCTGGCGGCTGGAGAAATCGACAATGTAGAAGTCCTCTGGATCGGTCGGATCGGCGACATCGGTGGCAAACCACCAGGTATCACTGGTCCATTCCTCGATCCATCCGCTCGCCGCGGCCGAGATCACCTGCGGCAAGGCGCCCGGATAGCTCATGCCGGAATCCCCCGCGTTGCCGGCCGAGAACACCAGCAATACGCCGTGAGCGAGCGCGAAGTCGACCGCCGCCTGGGTCAGCGGATCAGGCGAGCTGCTTCCCCAGCTGTTGTTCACCACCAGGGGCTGACCCGCCAGCGGTCCCATCTTGAGCTGCGCGAAGTAGAGGAGCCCGGCGGCGGCCACCGCGTCGGAGAAGGGGCAAGGCCGGTTCGCTGAATTGATGCTGCCCTCGGAGTGGAGCTGCACAGGGATGATGGTCGCCTTGGGTGCGGTTCCCTGGAAGAAGACGCCGGAGATTTGATATCCCAGGATCTCACTGGTGGTCGCCGTGCCGTGGGCGCACTTGTCGTGCTGCCAGGAGTCGCCGCCCGGAGAAGTGATTGCGCCGAGGTCCGCAGCACCACCTCCCAGGAACGTCCGGGCGTACTGCGTCGCGATGCGTTCCTGCGGGAAGTACTGCGGCCAGGTGTTCAGCAGCCCGGTGTCGAGGATCCCGACGTACACCCCCTCGCCGGTCTGGGAGACGGCACGGGCATTGGAGATGGGCGCGACCGTCGCGTTGATCGCATCCTGGTTCCAGGTGCTGAAGCCACTGGTCAGGTCGCTCACCGGTACCAGATCCGTATGGGGGCCGAAATCGAGATCCTGATCGATGGCCGCGCCCTTCACGAACGACAGCGCCCGGACCGCGGCCAGCTGGCTCCCCCTCGCTGCCATGGTCAGGCCGTTGATCTCAGTGAACTGGTGCTTGACCTGGCCCAGCGCGTTGAGCTGGGCGAGCTGCGCGCTGGTGGGCTTGGCCTTGAGCACCACGTTGATGGCCACCATGCCTGAGCTGGTGGATACGGCGGGCGACGGAGAGGACGGATTGGCGGGCTCGGTCGGCTCCTCGGTACAGGCACCGAGGGCGAGCAGGCCCGTAAGAGCCAGAAGGGTGAATCGGGGACTCATGGGGGGAAGTCTCCACGGCAGGGGACGCAGGCCAGCGCGTCGCGATGCGAGACGCTGGGGCCCTGGCAGAGCTACCCGTGGCGGAGATGCCGTGCCCGGGTATGCCGGGGCAGGATTTGGACGACCTGGTCGGCGGAGCAGACTCCAGCGACGTACCAGGTCGGCACGCAATGGTATTCCCCGGCTCCGCCAAAATCAATGTGGACACCAAGGCGACCGGTCGCCAGAGGTTGCAAAATCTGGCACTCCCGCTCGGCGCGTGGCGTCATCACCGATGCTCCAGTCCGCTGGAGACTTTTCCCACCAGCCGTATCGCAGCGTCCGGGCCCGCCTTGTTCTCCTCATCGTGCTTGAGGAAGACGAACGCCTCCTGCCAGGGCTGGGCCTCGATCCGCTCGAGCCACTCCGTGAGCTCGTCCTCCGAGTACACGGTCCGACGGAGCCGCAGATAGCCCCATCCCGACGTCGGCACCAGCGGCGTGGACGGCTCGTCGTCCTCCTCCGCCGTGACCAGCGCCATATCGTGTCCCCGAAGCGCATCGTACACCTCGTCGTCGAACCACGAGGCGTGACGAAACTCGAAGGCGGCGCGCCACGTCCGCGGCACCAGAGCGATAAACTCGCGCAGCCGGGCCACATCCTTCTTGAGCGATGGCGGGCACTGAAACAACGTCGGCCCCAGCTTCTCGCCCAGCACGTTGGCGGTTCGGAGGAAATACCCCAACGAGCCGTCCTCGTCGGTGAGCCGGTTGATGTGGGTGATCCGCCGCGACGCCTTGAGCACGAAGCGGAACTCCGGGGGCACCTGCTCCGCCCACTCCAGCAGCACCTTCTCCTTGGGAATCCGGTAGAACGAGTTGTTGATCTCGACCGTGGGAAAGCGCGTGGCGTAGTGGCGGAGCATGCCGTCCGCGGGGAGGTCGGCGGGATAGAGCGAGCCCTTCCACTCCTTGTACGACCACCCGCTGGTGCCGATCAGGATGCGCATGGTCACTCGCTCAGCAGCTTGTAGGCCTTGAGGTGCCGCAGCGCTGCGGCGCGCTTGCCGGTCTGGTCGTAGAGCCGCGCGAGGTTGAAGTGGGCGTCGGCGAAGTCGCGGTCGGCGTCGAGCGCCTGGCGGTAGGCCTCGATGGCTTCGCGGCGCCGGCCCAGGTCCTCCAGTGCGGTGCCCAGGTTGAACGCGGCCGTCGGATGTCTCGGTTGAATGGCCAGCGCGGCCCGGTACTGCTGGACCGCCTCGACCGCCAGGCCCAGGTCCTGGAGTAAGCGGCCCAGATTCACCCTGGCGGAGGCGTGCCGCGGGTCGAGCACCACGGCCCTGGCGTAGGCATCGCGGGCGTCCTCCGGAGCCACGGTCTCCAGGTCGGCGCCGAGGTCGTACCACTCAGTGGCGGTGAGCGGCTCGTCCGAGCGGCGCGCGCGCCGCGCCAGCCGGCGGGCCACCGGGCCGACCTCCGCCGCCAGATCGGCGACGTGGAAATCGAGCAGGAGCTGGCCCGACTCCGGGTTCCAGGTGTCCCTGCCGTCTCGCACCACGATCTTGTCGCCCTCCGAGGAGATGCGCACGCCGCTCAGCGAACGGCCCTCCGGGAGCTCGTGGAGCAGGGCCCGGAGCGCGCGGCGAATGCGCCGCGGTGGGATGCGCGCCTCGTTCAGCGACTTGGCAGTGCGGAGCAGGACCAGATCCTGGAAGGAAAAGCGGTAGGCGTTGTGAGGACCACGGTCCGGCGCGAGATAGCCCACCCGGGCCTGCGAGCGGACCTGCGCCTCGGACAGGCCGAGCAGCTTGGCCACGTCGCGAGTGGTATAGGACTTCATGAGAGGACCTAGCGGGCGCCGCTCGCCTTCTTCTTCGGCTTCGTCTGAATCTCCTTCTCCTCTGATTTCGCGCCGTTGGTTGCCACCCGTCTGGCAGGCATCTTCTCCACCGTGCTGGCGCCGCGCTTGGCCAGACTCGCCTTGAGGGCGTCCATCAGGTCGATGACCCGGGTCTGGGGCGCTTCGGCCGGGGCGGCGGAGATCTGCTCGCCGTCCACCTTCCGCTGAATCTCCTCCAGTACCCGCTCCCGCACCGTGTCGCGGAAATTCTCCGGCCGGAACTCGTCCACCGCGCCCTGCTCGATGAGCTGACGTGCGAGCGCGAGCTCCGCGTCCTTGAGCGGCACGTCCGCCCGTGGCACGTCGGCCGCGCTCCGGATCTCGGCCTGGTAGTGGAGCTGCTCCATCGCCAGGATGTCGCCCATCGGGCGGACCAGGACGAGGTGCTGCTTTCCTCGCGCCGAGTACTGGCCCAGGGCGGCACGGCCGGTCACCTCGAGCGCGGCGACCAGCAGGCGGTAGGCCCGCTCGCCCCCCTTGCCCGCGCCGAGATAGTACACCTTCTCCAGGTAGATCCGCTCCACCGCGGCGAGGGGAACGAACTCGGCGATGTCGATCGCGTTGGTGGCCTTCTCGTCCAGGGCCTTGATCTCGTCGGCGGAGAAGAGGACGTACTGGTCCTTGGCGAACTCGTAGCCCTTGGTGATCTCGTCCTTCTCCACCACCGTGCCGTCCTTGGCGCAGATGTACTGCTGCTTCAGGCGCGAGCCGCACTTGGCGTGGATCATGTTGAAGCTGATCGCGCCGGTGGATTCACTGGAGGAAAACAGATTGACCGGGACTGAGACCAGCCCGAAGGAGATCGTCGCGGAACCGATGGATCTGGCGGCCATGAGGAGACTGGATATACAGGCAGAATCCGGACCCCGCTAGAGGGGACATCGAAGTGGCCTGGTGCAGATTCTTGCAGCCGGGGCTAGCGCCAAGCATCATCAGCAGTTAGCTCCGTCCTTTCCGGTCGCCGGAGCGCGAGCTTCAGCTCGAGCCCCCAGCATCGTTCAGTGCCCGGGTCTGTCATCCCGAGCGAAGCCAGGGATCTTGCCCGAGGGCCCCGGGCATTCGCGGGCAAGATCCCTCACCGCAGCTCCCCGGGAACACAGCTGACAGATGACAGATCGCGCGGAGTGGGACATGATAAAGACCCGTGAGGTCCAGACCGTGACGCCCAGGACCGTGATGCCCGAGCCCACTCCCTGATGCCCCGAAAGCCCGCCACCAGCCCGCTCGACGCCTATCGCGCCAAACGCTCGCTCGAGCGCACGCCCGAGCCCGCCGGCGCGTTGGCCCAGGAGAGCGGCCGGCTCTTCGTGGTCCATCAGCACGCCGCGCGGCGCCTGCACTTCGACCTCCGGCTCGAGATGGAGGGCGTACTCCGCTCCTGGGCTGTGCCCAAAGGACCCTCGTACGACACCGCCGAGAAGCGGCTCGCGGTTCACGTGGAGGATCACCCGCTCGAGTACGGCGACTTCGAGGGCCTCATCCCCAAGGGGAACTACGGCGCCGGCGCCGTGATCGTGTGGGATCGCGGCCGCTGGATCCCGATCGGCGACCCGCTCGAGGGACTGGCCAAGGGGAAGCTCCTCTTCGAGCTCCACGGCTACAAGCTGCATGGGCTCTGGACTCTGGTGAAGCTGAAGAAATCGGAGAAGGATTGGCTCCTGATCAAGGAGCGGGACGCCTGGACGTCGAGCGATCCCGCAGAGCTCGCGCCGGAGTCGGTGCTCTCCGGGCTCACCGTAGAGGAGCTCGGCGCCGGAGGCGATCGAGGCGAGGCGATCCGCCGCGAGCTCACCCGGCTCGGCGCGGTGCGGAAGCCGATCGAGGCGAAAGCGATAAAGCTCATGCTCGCCGAATCGGCGGAGCGGCCGTTCTCGCGAAAGGGCTGGATCTTCGAGCCCAAGCTCGACGGATACCGTGTGCTGGCCGCCCGGGCGCCGGGCGGTCCGCAGCTCCTCACCCGAAGCGGGAACGACTGCGGCCCCACCTTTCCCGAGGTGCTTCGCGCCGTGGCGGCGCTCCCCTTCGACCGGCTGGTGTTGGATGGCGAAGTCGTGGCCCTCGACGATGCGGGCCGGCCCAGCTTTCAGCGGCTGCAGGGACGGGCGCGCTTCCTCCGCGCGATCGATATCCGCCATGCGGCCGTGGAGTGTCCGGTCACCTACTACGCGTTCGACCTGCTCGGCTTCGAGGACTTCGATCTGCGGGCGCTGCCGCTCAGCCAGCGCAAGGCGGTGCTCCGCCGGGTGCTCCCTCCCCTCGGCGCCTTGCGCTATCTGGAGCACGTGGAGGAGGTGGGCGAGGCGTTGTATCAGGAAGCCGAGCGGCTCGGGCTCGAGGGTATCGTCGCCAAGAAGGCCGATTCGCCCTACCAACATGGCCGATCGTCCGCCTGGCTCAAGTTCCGCTCGCGCAAGACCGGCGATTTCGTGGTGGTGGGCTTCACCGCGCCGAAAGGCTCACGGGGAGGATTCGGCGCGCTCCAGCTGGCGGATTTCGTGGACGGTGCCCTGGTCTATGCCGGCCGTGCGGGCAGCGGCTTCAGCGACAAGCAGCTTGCGGAGGTCAGCCGGAG
Organism: Gemmatimonadales bacterium; assembly: GCA_036265815.1. NCBI lineage: Bacteria > Pseudomonadati > Gemmatimonadota > Gemmatimonadia > Gemmatimonadales > Gemmatimonadales bacterium. The sequence goes on along the minus strand of DATAOI010000044.1, from coordinate 39,045 downwards.
TCTCCTGGAGCACCGGCGAATGGACCCGCCCTGCGTCGGGCCGATTCCGAAGGAGAAGGGCACCACCTGGGTCGAGCCGGTGCTGGTGAGCGAGGTGGAGTACACCGAGTGGACCGACGAAGGCCTGCTGCGCCAGCCGGTCTTCCTGCGCTTCCGGGACGACAAGCGGCCGGAGGAGTGCATTCGAAGCGCCCCACTGTCACCCCCAAGCGCCGCACCGTCACCCCGAGGCGCCGCACTGTCATCCCGAGGAGCGCCAGCGACGAGGGACCTTGCCCGCGGCTCCCGACCGCCGCTGCGGAGCTCCGATCCCGATGAGAAGATCGCCGCGCCCCCCGATGAGCTCCCCTTCGAGCTCACCAACCTCGCCAAGGTCTTCTGGCCCGAGGACGGCTACACCAAAGGCGACCTCATCGCGTACTACCGCGCGGTGGCACCCTGGCTCTTGCCCTATCTGCGGAATCGCCCACTGGTGATGACCCGGTATCCTGATGGGATCGCCGGCAAGTCCTTCTTCCAGAAGGATGCACCGGGATTCACGCCCCAGTGGGTCCGGACCGAGCGCATGTGGAGCGAGGACACCCAGCGGGAGATCGATTACTTCATCTGCGACGACGCGGCCTCGCTGCTCTACGTCATCAATCTCGGCTGCATCCCGATCCATCTCTGGGCCAGCCGGACGCCCACCCTCGAGCGGCCGGACTGGTGCGTGCTCGATCTCGATCCCAAGGGCGCGCCGTTTCTCAACGTGGTCGAGGTGGCCCTAGCCGCCAGGGAGCTCTGCCGCCGGATCGGCCTGCCGGTGCAGGTGAAGACCACCGGCTCGACCGGGCTCCACCTGATGATCCCGCTGGGCCGCCAGTGCACCCACGAGCAGTCGCGCTCACTGGGCGAGCTGCTGGCCCGCTGTATCGTCGAGCGCCTGCCGGAGATCGCCACCATCGCCCGTCAGGTCTCGCAGCGGAACGGCAAAGTTTACGTCGACTATCTCCAGAACGGGTCCGGCAAGTTGATCGTCGGCCCCTTCAGTGTGCGTCCCCTGCCGGGTGCGCCCGTATCGGTCCCGTTGTCCTGGCGTGAGGTGAACCGGAAGCTGGACATCCGCGCCCACACCATCAAGACGGTGCCCCAGCGGATGCGAAAGCTGGCCGCGGATCCGCTGGCCGAGGTGCTGGAGCTCTCGCCCGATCTGGTCGGCGCGCTGGAGCGACTGATGAAGGAGCTCGGGTGAGTAGTCCTGGCATGGACCTTCAGATCGACGTCGGCGAGCGCCTTGGGACAGTCTCGGGGATTCTGCTCCGCCCCTCGAACGCATGGGCCGGCTATGTGATGGCGCACGGCGCCGGGGCCGGCATGCGACACCCTTTCATGGCGGCCGTGGCCGAATCGTTGGCGCAGCAGGGGATCGCCACCCTTCGATATCAGTTCCCCTACACGGAGTCGGGTGGTCGTCGTCCCGATCCGCCCGGCGTTCTCCAGGCCACCGTGCAAGCCGCGGTAGCGAAGGCCCGGGAGGTCGCGCCCGAGTTGCCCCTCGTCGCCGGCGGGAAATCCCTCGGCGGCCGAATGACCTCGCATGCCGCGGCCCGTCACGTACTGCCCGGCGTCCTCGGCCTCGTATTTCTGGGGTTTCCGCTCCACCCGCCGAAGCAGCCCGGCGAGCGCCGGGCCGACCATCTGCGTGAGGTCGAGGTGCCGATGCTCTTCCTCCAGGGAACCCGCGACACGCTCGCCGAGCTGGACCTCATCACGGCGGTCTGCGGGCGCCTGGGATCCCGTGCCTCGCTGCACGTCGTCGAAGGTGCCGACCACTCCTTTGCCGTGCTGAAGCGGTCGGGGAGGACCGCTGCCGAGGCAATGGAAGAGCTGGTCACGACCATCACCCAGTGGGTCCGCTCGCTCCTCCCCCCGTAAGCCGCACTCGGGCCGCCAGATAGCGTCATGTCTCACATCGCAACGGCACCTGCCCTCGATCTCCGGGGGAGTGTGCGACTAGATACCAGGGTGGACCGTCGCCCGAGGCGCCCGCGATCGGCGCGTCCGGCCTCACGACAGGTATGACGATCGAGGAGAGGAGGCTCCCGTGTTGGCAGACAGAGACGCCATCGCCACCGTCGCGGTGAAAGACATGGAGGTTGCGAAGCGGTTCTACGAAGGCACGCTGGGTCTCAAGCCGGCTGGTGCGGACTCGGGCCCCTCGCAGCCGCTTTCGAACGCCGATGTGCGGGTATATCGGAGCGGCAAGACCAACTTCCTCGTGTACAAGTCGCAATACGCCGGGACCAACAAGGCCAACGCCGTCACCTGGGGCCTCGGCGACGACCTGGAGCGGGTCGTCCAGTCTCTCCAGGCCAAGGGAGTCGTCTTCGAGCACTATGACCTGCCCGGGCTCACCCGCAAAGGCGATGTGCACCAGTTCGGGACCTTCCGGGCGGCCTGGTTCAAGGACCCCGACGGCAACATCCTCCACATCAACAGCGGGTGAGCGGGTCGCTCTGTCGATCTCGCGCAATCCCGTTCGACGTATGGGTAGACCCGCCCGAAGGCGACCGCCGGAAGCGGCGTCCGCGAGGCGGTAGTCACGAACCGAAACCATACGGAGTCACCATGCGCTTCATGACGCTGTACAAGCCCGGCAGGGAGTCGGACGCTCCTCCAAGGGAGCAGGAGATGGCCGATATGGGACGCTTGATCGAGGACATGGCCAAGGCCGGCGTGCTCCTCGCGACCGATGGACTCCTGCCGAGCTCGAAGGGCGCTCGCGTCCGGGTCTCCGACGGTAAGTTTACCGTCACCGACGGGCCCTTCACCGAGGCCAAGGAGCTGGTCGCCGGGTATGCGATCCTCCAGGCCGGGTCGTTGCAGGAGGCGGTCGAGCTGACCAAGCGCTTTCTCACCGTGGTAGGCGAGGGTGAGAGCGAGATTCGGCAGATGTATGACGCACCGGCGTTTCAGGCCGGCCAGTCTGAGCTCGCGGCCAGCAACCGGTAACCGCCCGCGATGACCGAGGTCGGCGCGGCTCCCGAGACCGATTCAGCGGCGGCGGCTCCGGCATCGCGGCCGGCGGCTACCCCGCGCTACGATCGCTCCATCGTCGAGGGGCCGCTGGCCCGGGCGGTGTGGAGGATCGCGTGGCCCACCATGCTGACGAACGTCATCGGCGGACTGCAGGGCATCATCGACCATGTGCTCGTCGGTCATCTGGTCGGCTACACCGGTAACGCCGCGATCGGCGTCGCGTGGCAGATCGTCATCGTCGTCATCATCTTCATCAGCTCGTTGTTCACCGGGATGAGCGTGCTGGTGGCCCGATTCGCGGGCGCTGGGCAGGAAGCCAAGGTCGATCGCACCGTGTATCAGGCCTTTCTGACGGCGATCGCGATGTCGCTCCTGATCATGGCGCCGGTCGGGTACTTCCTGTCGCCCACGCTGCTCGACCTGGTCAACGCCGCCCCGGCCGTCAAGGCCGAAGCGCTGCCCTTCCTCCGGATCATGTTCCTGTTCAGCAGCGGCATGCTGGTCTTCTACATGCTCGGTGGCGCCCTGCGCTCGGCCGGAGATGCCCGGACCCCGATGATCCTCGGCGTGGCGATGACGGTGCTCAACATCGTGTTCAACGTGGTGTTGATTCGCGGCCTGGGTCCGGTGCCCCCCTTCGGCACCGCCGGCGCGGCGATGGGGACCGTGACCGCGGCGGGGCTGGTGGCCACCTACGCGCTGGTCAAGTTCTGGAAGGGCGGCTGGGTGGTCGCGTTTCCACGGGGCGGGGGTTTCGCCCCGGACTGGGACATCATCCGGTCGCTCTTCCGGTTCGGCCTGCCCACCGGGATCCAGGGCATCGCGATGAACGTCGGCGGGGTGTTCATGCTTTCGTTCATCGGCTCGGTGGCCCAGAGCGCCGCGGCGCAGGCGGCGTTCGCCATCTCGTATACCCAGCTCTTCTCGCTCATCACCTGGACTTCCATCGGCCTCATGGGCGCGGCCGCGGCAGTGGCCGGGCAGAACCTCGGCGCGGGCCATCCCGACCGGGCCGACCAGGCGGTCCACGTGGCGGCGCGGATGGGAATGGCCGGCGCCGCGTTCGTGGGACTCTTCTTTTTCTTCTTTCCGCAACAGCTCCTCGGCGTGTTCGGAATGAACCAGCCCGCGGTCGTGGAGATCGGTACCCAGCTCCTCCGCGTGCTCAGCGTCTCAGGTCTGTTCATCGCGGCGGCGCTGACCTATACCGGTGGCCTGCAGGGAACCGGCGACACCAAGAGCCCGCTCTACATCTCGATCGTCTCCCAGGTCGTGGTGCCCCTGGGGATCTGTTTCGTCATCCGGCAGACCGGGACGCTGCAGCCGCTCCACATCTGGCTGGCGATCCTGGTGGGTCACGCCACCCGCTGCGCCTTGAGCGTGGTGCGCTTCAACCAGGGTAAGTGGCGCGGTATCGCGGTCGACATCAGCCCCGGCAGCCGCTCGACCTGATCGGCTGCGGCCAGGAGACCATTCTCATGTGTAGAAACATCAGGATTCTGTTCAATTTCGACCCGCCGGTCACCGAGGAAGAGATCCTCGGGGCCTCCCTGCAGTTCGTCAGGAAGATCAGCGGGTTCACCAAGCCGTCCAGGTCGAACGAGGCCACCTTCCAGGCGGCGGTCGAGGAGATTGCCGGCGTCTCGCGCCGGCTGTTGCATTCGCTCCAATCCACTGCCCCGCCGAGGAATCGGGAGGACATGGCGGTCAAGGCGAAGGCGCGCGCCGCCCGGAGATTCGGCACTGCCGAGCCACAGCAGAGCTGAGCCTAGTCGCCGCTTGAAGCCTCGATGAGTGATCTCGCGATTCGGCACCGGCCCGCGCACCGGTGGTGACGGCTGACTCCGCCGACCCGCCTACCTTGCCGCTCGTGTCCGACACTTATTCCGTGGTTCGCGTGCACCTCATCTGCAGCACCGCTCGGCGCCGGCCCTGGATCGATCCCGAGTGGCGCGCACGGCTGTTCGCCAGCGCGAGTGCGGTCGCGGCGCGCCGCGGCGCGCAGCTCCTCTGCGCCGGCGGCACCAGGGACCATGTCCACTTCTATCTGGAGTACCCGCCCAGCCTCGCCCTCGCCGACCTGGTACACGCCATCAAGGCGAGCACCTCGCGCTGGATTCACGAGACGTTTTCACATCGGAAGGAGTTTCGCTGGCAGGCGGGATACGCGGCGTTCAGCGTCACGCCGCGCGAGGACACCGCGCTTCAGGCGTACATCCGGAACCAGGAGACCCATCATCGCGAGCTCGCGTTCCAGACCGAGTACCTGGGCATCCTCGAGCGTCACGGCATCGAGTACGATCTCCGCGATGTGATGGGCTGACGGAGGGCGCTGCACCGATTTGCGTGTGCCGCGGGTCACCGCCTCGGCAACGAGGTAGGTACATTTTGGCATATGCCAGACGTCTTCGGCCTGTACCAGCGCGCCCTCGCCCTGCCCCAACCGGCCCACCGCTCAATGCCGGAACACACACCCGTGCGGCCCACCGTCCCCGTGCGCCAGCGAATCTCGGGTGCCCATCATGTCTCAGGTGAGTTCCGAGTTCCCGAGCCGCCCTCGCTCTAACACTCGCCCCCCCACTTTTGGCTCTGGCACGGCTCCAGGCTTCGCCCCCTCACCCGCCTGGTTGGTCTGGTGCACTCAGGTACCGCGGGTATACTTGCTGGTGATCCGCAGCCACTCCTGACGAACCGGGCGTGACCTGGAGGCCGGCCTTCCCTCCGCCCAGAGATGAATGACCACTGTGTTCCGCAAGTTTCCTCAAAAAGGAGGCAATCTATGCGTGCACGTCAGCGGATTTCAGCTCGGGTAAGCAGGGGGGTTCTGTTGGCCGTTGGCTTGGCGTTTTCGGGTGCGCTCCTGGCTTTCGGCGGGACTCGCGGTGGCCCTGCGGAAACGAAAGGGAAGCTTGACGCGACGATCTTCTCCTACGACGGCACTGACTTTGTGCGCACCGAAAGTACGGTCCTCACGAAGGACGGCAAGTCTGTCGTCAACACCAAACTCGACCATGATAGCCCTGCGTACAAAGCGTTGATGGACAAGCATTCCTACACTGGAGATGCGAACGTCTTCGGTCGTGATTATCGTGCCAGCTATGCGCCGCTTACGAGTGAGGATGGCACGTTGACTGGTGCCTTGTTCGTCGGTGTGCCGAAGTAAGCGCCCTGTAAGAAGTGGACTGCACTGTCGCCGCTCGCTGAGAGGCCGAAGGGCCGGGAAGTAGCCCCGGCCCTTCTACTTCCCCCGTAATCTCGGCTTCTGTCGCCGCTCGACAATCCGTCCTTTGGTAGACTTGGCGATTTCTGCCCGCAGCCGTCCGGCCTCGGCACCCAATTCGTCGGTTCTCTTCCGGAGCTTGGCACTGTGCCGCAGCAGGCGCGCCAACTCGCTGGTTCGCTTCCTATCGCGTGACACGGGGTCCTCCAAAAAGACAGGAAGCCAGCTCCCAACGAGTCAATGTCGCCCCCGCGGGTCAGCCGAGACTGTGATCGTGCTCACGTCTGGGGGCCCTGATATTGAGATCGATCGGAATGTCCTCGTTCCCACCTGGGCCGCGATCGGCTCCCCCGTGCGTCAAGTACATACTCCTCCTAATAGTCTGCCTCCTTCTCAAGCCATTGACGAATAGTCTGCCAATTGGCAAATTGAGTTAACATTGTTTCGGAGGAGCCCGTGAGCACGCCCGCCATCGATCCCACCTCCCGCCGCATCCTCCAGCTCCTCGTCGCCGACGGTCGGGCCAGCTACCAGGCCATCGCCGATGAGGTCGGCCTCTCCCGGCCCGCCGTGATGGAGCGGGTCAAGCGGCTCGAGGAGGGCGGCTTCATCCTGGGCTATACCGCGCGTCTCGACCGGGCCAAGGTCGGTTTTCCGGTCACCGCGTTCGTCGCTGTCCGGTATCCCTCCTCGGACTCGCCCGGTCCGGAGGTCGGGGTCAAGGCGCTGGCCACCAATCCCGGCGTGCTGGAGTGCCACCACGTGGCCGGCGAAGACTGCTACGTGCTCAAAGTGGCCGCCCCCTCGCTCGAGGCGCTCGGCCAGGTGCTGCACGAGCTCAGGCAGCCTGGGCAGCCGGTGAGCACCCGCACCACCATCGTGCTCTCGTCCGTCTTCGAGAAGTCGGGCATCGCTCCCGTGGAGCTCGACTGAGATGGCAGGTCTCCGCGGCAAGGCGCTCATCGCCTACCTGCTCATGTGCACCATCTGGGGGTCCACCTACCTGTTCATCCGGATCGGCGTCGCCCACTTGCCGCCGTTCCTGTTCGCCGGGATTCGCTTCTTCATCGCCGGGCTGCTGCTGGGGGCTGGCGTGCTCGCCACCGGCGGCCGGCTCCCCAAGCGGACCCGCGACTGGCGCACACTCGCCTTCACCTCGCTCTTCCTGCTGGTCGGCGGCAACGCCATCGTCGTCTGGGCCGAGCAGTTCATGCCTTCGGGCCCGGCCAGCGTGTTTGTCGCGGCCATGCCGCTCTGGGCCGCGTTCTTCGACGCGGTCATCCCGGGCGGAAAGAGTGTTCTGACCTGGCGCATCGGCCTGGGCCTGGCGCTCGGCTTCCTGGGGAGCGCGCTGCTCGCGGGCGTCACGCCGGGCGACCTGCTCGTGGCCGATCTGCGCGGCCCCGTCTCGCTCACCCTGGCGAGCGCTTCCTGGGCATTCGGAACCGTCTACTGGAAGCGCCACCCGACCGAGACCTCGCCCTACGCGGCGGCCGCGATACAGATGGCGATATCGGGCGCCCTCTTGACCGGGATCGGTCTCGCGCTGGGTGAGTGGCCTGCCTGGCACCTGACGCCGACCGGATTCGGCGCGCTCGCCTATCTGGTGGTGTTCGGCTCGATCGTGGGATACACCGCGTACGGGTACGCCCTGAAGCACGCGTCCGCCACCATCGTGGGCACCTATGCCTACGTCAACCCGGTGGTCGCGGTCGCCCTCGGCTGGCTGATCCTCCACGAGTCGGTCACCTTCCGGACCGTGGGCGCGATGGTGCTGATCCTGGGGGCGGTGATCTGGATCCAGCTCGCTTCTCGCGCCGCCAACCTCAGCACCAGCGAAATGCGCGCGATCGGGCCCGAGGGCAGGCGCCGGTTCCCGGAGCGGGCGTGACCGGCATCGTCGCGCGCGACCGGCCTTTTGCCGACGCAGGGGAGGTCCACCGCCTGATCGAGGCGTTCGGGGATTGCAGCCTGCCGCACGGGCGGTGGACTCATCGGGCACACCTCACCGTGGCCCTCTGGTACGCGACCCACCATCCGCCGGACTGCGCGCTGGAGCTCATGCGCGAAGGCATCCACCGGCTGAACGCGTCCCACGGTCTGGTGCCCACACCCACCCGCGGGTACCACGAGACCATGACCCGTCTCTACATGCGGGTGGTCGGGCGATTCGTCCGAGACGAGATGCCCGAGGGCGATTGGGCCACCCGCGCCAACCTGCTCTTCCAGCGCTACGGCGCACGTGATCTGCCGTTCCGGTACTACAGCCAGGCACTGCTCATGTCGCCCGCCGCCCGGGCGGGATGGGTGCCACCCGATCTGGAGCCGCTCCCCTGACGCAACGAGGGCAGGCCACTTGGCCTGCCCTCGACGGTGAGCTTCGCGGGATCGTCGCCGCGGACGCGCGACTCAGCGGGTCAAGAGCGCCCGCCGGAGCTTGGTCATCCGCCGCCGCACCGAGCCGTCATGGATCCGCTCGCCCACCCGGACCACGGCGCCCCCGAGGATCTCAGGATCGACCGAGAACGACGCGAGCACCTGCTTGCCGAGCTGCTGACTCAGCTTGTCCTGGATCGAGCGCCGGAGTGCCTCATCGGCCGGCCGGGCCAGGGTGACGCCGGCACGCAGCCGGTTGAGCTTGATATCGAGCAGCTCCAGGTACTCCGTGGCGATGTCGCGGAAGAGCATCTGCCGCCCGCGCTTGACCACCGCCTGGAGGAACAGCACGAATTCCCGGGGTACACCGGCGAGCGCCGAGCCCAGCAGCCGTGCCTTGGCGGCCTTGGGCACCCTGGGCGACATCAGTGTTGCCTGTACCTGCGGCGTGGTCTCCACCGCGGCCGCCACGGCATCCATGAGCTCCGCGAACCGCTCCGTCTGCCCGGTGCGCTCGCCGAGGGCGAACAGCGCCTCGGCGTAGTTGCGGGCGATGGTGACGGACCTCAATGCTGCGACTCCAACGACGCGAGATACTCGAGCACCAGCTTCCGGTCGGTGGGCGAATCGAGCCGCTCGCCGATCAGCTTGGATGCCGCCGCGAGCGAGAGATCCACGGCCTCGCGGCGGAGCTCGGTGATCGCCCGGTCGCGCTCGGTCTGGATGTCGCGCCGCGCCCGGGCCAGCAGCTCCTCCTGCTCCTGCCTGGTCTTCTCCAGCGCGACCGCGCGCTCCTTCTCCGCCAGCGCCTTGGCCTCGGCCAGCACCGCGTGCGCCTGGGACTTGGCGCCGGCGATCAGGTTCTTGTGCTCCTCCAGCAGCGCCGCCGACTCGGCCCGGTTCCGCTCGGCCTCCGCCAGCTGTTCCTCCAGCGCCTTCTCCCGGGCCTCCACCGCGCCCAGGACCGCCGGCCAGGCGAACCGCTTGAGCACCGCCAGCAGGATCAGGAACACCACGACGGTCCAGAACATCAGGCCGCCCTCGACCGTGAGCGGGCCGGACGCGTGCTCCTCTTGTGCCGCCAATGGAGCGGCTCCGAGGAGGAGGGACATCGAGGGGAGAGCGAGCCGGAAAATCTGCGTCATGGTAACCTCGAGACGGCGGGCCATGGACCGGTGGTCCATGGCCTTGGCCGGGTACGAAACGGCTTCAGAAATTGATCTTCCCCTGAATCAGGAAGGCGATGACCGCGACGAACAGCGCGACGCCTTCCACCAGCGCGGCCGCGATGATCATCGCCGTCTGGATCCGGGCGGTTGCATCGGGCTGGCGGGCGATCCCTTCGGTGGCCGAGCCACCGATCCGGCCGATCCCGATGCCGGCGCCGACCACCGCGAGCCCGGCGGCGAGACCCGCGCCGATCAGACCATAGCCCTTGTCCGCGCCGGCCGCGGCCGCAGCCTGCAGCAGGGCGAGCATGTGCAGCATAGCGTGCTCCCTCGTTTTGGATGGGAGATGAGATTCCGCCGCGCCCGCCATGCGTGGGCCGCCTCTCCGGAGCGACCTCGTCACGGTAGCCCGCCGGCGTTCCGACCCGATGGGTCGAGAACAGCGGGCATTGTCCGCCGTTCGGCGGACTACATGCCGGCACCCGCGCGAGCGCGCGCGGGCGCCGGTCCTGCTCCCTGCCTCAGTGCTCGGCGCGCATCAGGCCGATGAACACGCTGGTCAGCAGCGTGAACACGAAGGCCTGCAGGAACGCCACGAACAGCTCCAGCAGCATCACCCCGGTGGCCAGCAGCGCGGCCGCCACCCCGACGGTATAGCTCTGGAACAGGAACGTCAGTCCGATCAGTGCCAGCACCAGCACGTGCCCCGATGTCATGTTGGCGAAGAGCCGCACCGCCAGCGCGAACGGCTTGGCCAGCTTCCCGATCAGCTCGATCGGGGTCAGGACCGCGAGCAGGACCACCTTGAGGAAGCTCCCGCCCACCCCACCCGGGAGCCCATGCGGCAGATAGAAGATGGTGCCCAGATAGCCCTTGGGTCCCAGGGCCCGCATCCCGGTCACCTCGATCACCAGGAACGCGATGATCGCGAGCGCGGCGGTGACCGTGATGTTGCCGGTGGGGGTGGCACCCCACGGAAGCAGCCCGAGGAGATTCATCGTCAGGATGAAGAAGAACAGGGTCAGCAGATACGGCGTGAACCCCTCACCGTGCGGCCCCACGTTGGGCAATACCACTTCCTGGCGGATGTACAGCGCCATGGCCTCCATCGCACCCGCGAAGCCCTTCGATGGCCGACCCCGCGCCTGCGCCGCGCTGATGGACCGCGCACTGAGTAGGAACGTCAACGCCACGATGAGCGCGGCGAGCACCATGTACACCATGTGCTTGGTGGGCGACAGGTCGAGAGACCGCGGCTCCCCGTTGGCGGCGGTGCCGAGCGGAATGGTCCATCCCTCGGGCAGGTGCCACACGCCGAACGGAGTCTCCACCTCGTGGGAGTTGCCGATGTGGTGAACGATGTCGATCTGATCGCGGGCGGCCTGCGCCTGGTTCCGCGGCGCCACCGCCTCGCGAGCCACTTCCCCGGTGGGCTCCTGGGCCATGAGCGACGCCATGGGTGCGAAGCCGGCGCCGAGCAGCGCCGCCGTCAGTCCCACCATCGCCAGACGACCGGATCGGATCATCGCTCTTCTTCTCTGCGGTACGGGTCTGCGCTACGGGTCTGCGCTACGGATGTTCCCGGGCTGCGGTGACGCCTTCTACCAGGAGCAGGGCCACCAGAACTCCCACCATCGAACCGAGCATCGGGCCGGCGCGGAGGCCGAGGACGGGAATGAGCGCGAGGCCCGCGATGCCCACCACGGTGAGCCGCACCAGGATCCCGAGTCCCCACACCAGCATGAACTCGTCCCGGCCGATGCTTCGAAGCGCCCACCAGCCGAGCGGTGTCTGCAGGATCAGGCCGGTGGCCACGCCCCAGATGACTTCCGCCCGCACCTCATCGGGTACCGCCAGCACCAGCCCTGCTCCGGCCGCGGCCACGAGGCTTACGCCGAGGAGGTAGCGGCCGGCCGTCACTCGTCGCCGTTGTCCTTGCGATTAAGGCTTCGGACCAGCGAGTACATCGTCCCACCGAACCCGACGAAAGCCGCCAGGATGGTGACGATTCCCCCGGTCCCGAGCTTCTTGTCGGCCCACTGCCCGATCAGGACGAACACCACCAGGCTCACCGCGAGCTGGATCCCGAGCCCCGCGTACCGCATCGGCCCGGGGGTTTTCCCGCCGCCCGGATCAGGGGTTTTCACGGGGCTAAGCTACCCGCTTGTGAAATATTTCGCAAGCGTTTTCCGCACCCTGAGGAGCGCCAGCGACCAAGGGATGGATCTTCTCGCAATGACAGAGTGTCGTTTCTTCGCCTCCGCCGTTGAAACACCAGGTCTGCGCCTGGCGTCCATCCTGAGACCCGGGTAATCTCCACAATACTCTCACCCACCCGACCAATCGCCGAGATCCGATGACCGCCACCCGACCCGCCGCCCAGCACGATGACGTCCAGCAGCTCGCCCGGCTGGTCGATGCCGTCGCCAAGCTGCGCCGCCAGGTGGCCCAGCGCATCGTCGGGCAGGAAGACGTGGTGGACGGGATTCTGACCGCGGTGCTGGCCGGAGGACACGCCCTGCTCATCGGCGTGCCGGGCCTGGCCAAGACCCTCATGGTCCAGACCGTGGCCGAGGCGCTCAATCTGTCGTTCAACCGGGTGCAGTTCACCCCGGACCTCATGCCCAGCGACATCACCGGCACGGACATCATCGAGGAGGACCTGACCACCGGAAAGCGCGCCTTCCGGTTCGTTCCCGGCCCGCTGTTCGCCAACATCGTGCTGGCCGACGAGATCAACCGCACGCCGCCCAAGACCCAGGCCGCGCTGCTGCAGGCCATGCAGGAGCACCAGGTCACCGCCGGTGGCACCACCTATCACCTGCCCGACCCGTTCTTCGTCCTGGCCACCCAGAATCCGATCGAGCAGGAGGGGACCTACCCCCTCCCCGAAGCGCAGCTCGACCGTTTCATGCTGGAGCTTCGGGTGGGCTACCCGAGCCGCACCGAAGAGGAGGCCATCGTGGAGCAGACCACCGGCTCCGTCCGCGCGCCGCTGGAGCCGGTCTTGGACGCGGAGTCCGTGCTGGCGATGCAGACGCTGGTGCGCCGGATCCCGGTCTCGCGGGGGCTAATCCGCTCGGCGGTCGCGCTCACCCGCATGACCCGACCGCCGGACGCGGACGCGCCGCCGTTCATCCGGGAGTACGTCGACTGGGGCGCCGGACCCCGGGCCTCGCAGTATCTGGTGCTCGGCGCCAAGGCGCGCGCGGCGATGGCCGGCCGGCCAATGGCCGATCTCGACGACGTCCGCAGCGTGGCGCCTGCCGTGCTGCGCCACCGGGTCGTCACCAACTTCGCCGCGGAGGCGGCCGATCGCACCAGCGAGGATCTGGTGCAGGAGCTGATCGGCGGCAAGGCCTGGCTGGGCAGCTCGAAATAGAGCGGCCCGGCAACTTCGCCGGGCCGTCGTTCAACCTTGCTGCTTCTGCTCTCAGCCGATCGGCGCCAGCAGAGCGCCGAACACGCCGAACGAGTCGTCGTAGTAGCTCAGAATCGTCCGCAGCGTCTCCTCCTCCTCCGCGGTCAACGTCCCCCCGTTCGCGCCGGTGATCACCGCTTCGCTGCCGCTCGAGAGCGTGATCGTGGCGAAGAGATCCCCATTCACCCGGACGGTGAAGCTGCCGTCGCCCGCGGCCACCGTACCCTGCAGCCGGATGGTGCCGTTCTCCCCCTGGATGGTGAGGTCGACGCCCACCTGGGTCTCCTGACCGCTGACCTCGCTGATCGTCGCCGTCCAGTCGAGCTCGAGATTCCGGTTGGGCACGTCCAGGCCGTAGTCGAGCTCCAGGGTGATGCCATCGGTGGTCTGGGTGAGGGCGTTCTCCAGGTTGAAGTTCGCCCGGATGGTGCCGTCGGAGGCGTAGCCGGTGACGGTGACCGATCCCGAGGAGCTGGTCCCGCTGGCGTGCACGCTGTAATCCAGATAGGTGGTGCCATTGGAGACGACGATGGCGCGGACGGCGAGGGTGCTGCTGCCGCTCTCGTCGATGAAGTCCACATAGCCGACCTCATCCAGCGGCTCGACCGGACGCAAAGTGACCGGATTGACCGCGTAGAGCAGGAAGCGCACGCCGTTGGATGGCGCGCCGGGGAGGTCGGACTGCACGTACACGTCGCTGGTCGTGTCCCACTCGTAGGTCGTGCCCAGCGCGCTGGCTGGAATCGCGGCCACCGAGGCTTGCATCCCCGACGAGGCGGGAAGCATGCGGGTCACGGCGCGGGCATATCGCTCGCGGCTGGAGCTCCCGGAGAGGGCGAGTGCGGGGGAACCGACCACGGCGGCCGAACCGCCGAGCGCGAACGCGATGTCGCTGCTGACCGCCCCATAGCTGGTAACGGCGGGTGCCTGGAAGGCGTCCTCGGCGGCGGTCAGGTCGGCGGTCGCGCCGGCAGGATTGAACTCGCTCGGCCCGTTGTCGTGAGAGCAGGCAGCGAGCAGGAGCAGCAGGCTTGCGACCACCGGGACGCGCCTTGCGGAATGCAGGACGAGCATGCGTGCGACCTCCGGAGCTGGGAGCGTGAAGGGAACCGTAACCGGTTCTGTGAGATCGGGTTGCGCGATCGTGTCGGAGCTTGCAGCACCGCCGGGTGAGACCGGCTGGGCCGACGCGGAGGTGAAGGGGCAACGGTCATGCCCGGCGGCCGGGGCCGCTGACGGAGTCGTCTCCGGCGCGCTATATTTGTGGCGTCCGGAAGGACGCTTCACCAACAGAGGCGGAGGACATGGCAGGGATCATTGTGGAGGGCGTGCTGTTCGTCGCGATGCTCGCGACGATGGCCGCCCTCCTTTTCTTTGTCCTCCGGCAGTGGACGCCGCTGGGTCTCCTGCTGCGGCAGGTCGGCAACCGCCGGCGGCTGGAGCGGGAGCTGGAGTTGGAGTGTCCCATCCACGGCCTGCAGCGGGAGGAAGAGCTGGTGCGACTGCCGTCCGGCAGCCGCATGTGTCCGGTGTGCTACAAGGAGGCGTTACATGAGTAGTGCCATGGGCGACGGCGACAGTGGCCTCAGCAGGATCGCGCGGCTGGCCGGCATCGCTCTGGGGCTGCTGGTGTTGCTGCTGTTGGGGCCGACGGCGGTGACGTACGTCAATCCGGGGCACGTCGGCATCGTGATCCATCGGACCGGCGGCGGGGTGGACCCGCGGCCGCTCGGGCCCGGCCTCCACGCGCGGAATCCGCTCACGACCGGGATCGAGGAGTATCCCACGTTCATGCAGACCCTGGTGCTGACCCGGGCCTCGAGCGAAGGGTCGAGCAACAACGACGAGATCAACGTCAACAGCGTCGAAGGCCAGCCGCTGTCGCTCGACGTGTCGATGTCGTTCGAGCTCGACCCGACCAAAGTGCCGGCGCTCTATTCCACTTTCCGGACGGACATAGGCACCATCCAGCACACCTATGTCAAGCAGGCCATCCGGCAAGCCTTACAGGAAGTGGTGGGCAACGAGGAGATCGCGGCGATCATCGGCCCCAAGAAGGCCGAAGTGACCGGCCGGGTGACCAAGTCGCTGGAGCAGCGGCTGGATCCCTACGGCATTCAGGTGAAGCAGTTCACTATCAACGAGCTGCGCGCGCCGCCAGCCGTCATCGAGGCGATCAACCAGAAGAACGTCATGCAGCAGCAGGCGCTCACGTCGCAGAACGAGCTGCAGAAGAACCAGTTCCAGGCCCAGGGCGACTCGATCAAGGCTGCCGGCCGGGCCAAGGCGATTCTGGCGGAGGCGGAGGCGCAGGCCAAGGCCAACCGGCTCCTGAGCGAGAGCATCACCCCCACGCTGGTGCAGTACGAGATGAGCAAGCGGTGGAACGGGCAGATGCCGCAGGTGACCGGCGGGGCGATGCCGATGCTGCAGTTGCCGGGGCCGGGGAAGTAGATTCGAGAGGTCTCCAGCCGCCGAAAAATGCCGCCGTCGCTACCGCCGCCCGCCCTCACCGAGGCTCTGCGCGATCACTATCTGATCGAGCGAGTGCTCGGCCGGGGCGGAATGGCAACGGTCTACCTCGCGAAAGATCTGAAGCACGACCGGCGGGTGGCGCTCAAGGTCTTGCACCCCGAGCTTGCGGCGGCGCTCGGGCCGGAGCGTTTCCAGCGCGAGATCCGCACGGCCGCCCGCCTGCAGCACCCGCACATCCTGACCGTGTTCGATTCCGGTGAGGCTGGCGCCGTCGAGCCTGGCGGTGGCCGGCTGTGGTTCACCATGCCCTATGTCGAAGGCGAGTCGCTCCGCGACCGCCTGCGCCGTGAGGGCCAACTGCCGGTCGAGGACGCTCTCCGGATCGCGGTCGAAGCGGCGAGAGGACTCGACTATGCCCACCAGCACGGCGTGATCCACCGCGACGTGAAGCCCGAGAACATTCTCCTGACCAACGATGGCAGCACGCTGGTGGCCGATTTCGGGATCGCGCGCGCGTTGGGAGTCGGTAGCGAGCAGCTCACGGAGACTGGCGTCGTGGTCGGAACTCCGGCCTACATGAGCCCCGAGCAGGCCAGCGGGGACCATTTGACCGATGCCCGCGCTGACCTGTACGCCCTCGGTTGCGTCCTCTACGAGATGCTGGCCGGGGAGCCGCCGTTCACCGGCCCCACGACGCAGGCGATCATCGCCAAACGGATGACGACCGAGGCCCCTCGCGTCCGGCTGCTACGCCCGTCGGTGCCGGAGGCGATCGAGTACGCGATTGCGAGAGCGTTGGCCCGAGCGCCGGCCGACCGATTCCGCTCGATGGCGGAGTTCGTTCGCGCGCTGGGTGAGCATACCCCAGAGCGACGACGTCGCATACGGCCGGCCGTCGTGGGCGCGGCGATCGCCGGCGTCGCGGTCGTCGCACTCATCGCGGCGACCGCCCTGGGGCTCATTCAGCGCGAATCGCTGGTGAGTGCCGGGTCGCTCGCAGCGAGCGACGAGCTCGTCCTCGCCGATTTCGCCGATCACGCCAATGACAGCTCTCTCGCGACGGCGGTCACCGAGGCCTTCCGGGTCGATTTCGCCCAGTCCCGGCTGATACGTCTGGCGAGCCCGCCACGAGTCAGAGCAGCGCTCCAACGGATGCAGCGGCCGGATACCGTGCCCCTTACGGCGGAGCGCGGGCGCGAGGTCGCGCAGCGCGAAGGCATCAAGGCGGTGCTGAGCGGCGAGGTGGCCCGCTTGGGTGAGGGCTACGTCGTCTCCGCCACCCTGGTGAGCGCCGACAGCGGGCGGGTGCTGGCAGCGGAGCGGGAGACCGCCGCGAGTGCGGCGCAGCTCATCGGCGCCGTGGATCGCCTCTCGCGCCACCTCCGGCGACGCATTGGGGAGTCGCTCCGCAGTGTTCGAGCGGAGCCGCCGCTCGAGGCGGTCACAACGGCGTCGCTAGACGCGCTCCGTCGCTACTCCCTCGGCGCCCGGGCCAGGGCGGCGGGCAGATGGGGTGATGCGCTCGCGCTCTACGAAGACGCGGTGCGTCTCGATACGGCGTTTGCCATGGCTTGGGAGCAACTGGGCCTGATTCTCTGGGATATGGATCGCGATCGTGCCAGGCAGCAGGACGCGACGTCGCGAGCCTACGCTCTGCGCGAGCGGCTCACCGAGCGGGAGCGCTACAGGATCGAGGGCCAATACGCGGACTGGGTGCTGGACGATCCGGCACAGGCGCGCGGAGCGTACCGCTCGCTCCTGGCGCTCGACTCGACCGATCCTCTCGCGCTCAAGAACCTGGGGTTGCATGCGTGGTTCGACGATGACCTCGAAGAGGCGGAAAGCATGGCCGCGCGGGCCATTCAGGTAGACTCCAACGATGTCGCTCCGTGGACCAATCTGGTTGACGCCCAGGTCTCTCGCGGCCGGATGGCGGCCGCCGAGAGCACCCTCGCTCTCTGGCGGACCCGGTTCGGCGTCAGCCCGACCTTCGAGATCCAGGTCGGGTTGATGGCGGCGGCACGGGCCCAATACGACTCGGCTGACCGCGCATTCCGGCGGGCGCTCGCCTTCCACGAGGAGGACGCCGAACGGGCGCACGCCACCCGCCTACTGGCCGATGTGGCCCGGACCCGCGGCCGGCTTCACGAGAGCGGGCAGCTCGATCGGCGCGCGGCGGAGCTCGACGGGTCACGGGCCGGGGCGCTCCGGCCGGCGCTCGATGCGACCTGGTTCGGCATCTATGTCGGAAACGGCAGGGAGGTTGCCGTGCGGCGGCTGGACAGCCTGGTCGCGAGCGATGACTTCGCCGCGACTAGCCCGATCGATCGGCCCGACGGCGTGATCGCGTTCCTCTACACCATGGCCGGGCGCCCCGACCGTGCAGCCTCGCTCCGGCAGACTGGCGAGCACAACCGGGAATCCCGCTGGTGGCGGATGGCACAGCAAGGAGCGGCAGCGCTGCAGGAAAAACTCTATCCCACGGCAGCCGAACGATTCCGCCAGGCTCGGACCATCTATTCGCACTACTGGTGGCTCCCGGAGCTCGCCACGGCCTACGATCGCGCTGGCGACGTCGATTCGGCGCTTGCGATCTATCAGCAATACCTCGCATCGACGGAAAACTTCCGTCTGGAATCGGATCCTTACAACCTCGCACCGATCCTGCGGCGCACGGGCGAGTTGTACGAAGCACGCGGAGACCAGAAGCGAGCTATGCAGGCCTACCAACGTTTTGTGGACCTGTGGCGAGATGCCGACCGTGACCTGCAACCGCAGGTGACCGAAGTTCGCCACCGGATGGCCGCACTGGCATCGGAGCGGCCGCCGTCCTGAGACGCCATCGGAATGCGACCATCACTCGCCGCCACCCTCCCGCGAATTGGGTGCAAGTCCTTGACCGTTGAGGCCTTCGGCCGATCCTCGAGAGCGACCAGTGCTGCTCTGCTCAAGAGGACCTCCGACCCCATTTCGTCACAAACCCCTCCGGTCGGATGCTCCTCTGGACGACCGGCACCGTCGGCGAATCGGCGGCGGTTGTTCGTATCCCTCCGACCGAGCCGCCGGCCTCGGTCCAGGCCGACACTCTGTTCGTTCGCAGGAGGCAGGTATGGTACGCTATGCTGGAGCAGCCAGCTCGTGGGCCGCGATGCTGGCACTGCTGGTTCAAGGGTGTGATGCGCCTTCCTCACCCGCGTCAGAGGCTGGGCAAGCCGGATCGGAGGCGTTGCCCGTAACCGCGGCCAGTCTGGTGCAGATTCCGTTCGACCCCTCCAATTTCGTCCCCCTGATCGACAATCCCTATCTACCGCAGACCCCGGGGACCGCCTACCACTATCGCAGCGAGACCCCGGATGGAGTAGAGACGAACGACGTCATCATCACCCGCGACACCAAGCAGATTCTCGGCGTCGCAGTGACGGTGGTGCACGATCAGGTCTTCCTCGATGGCGAGCTGACCGAGGATACCTTCGATTGGGAAGCCCAGGACAAGCAGGGCAACGTTTGGTACTTCGGCGAGGACTCCAAGGAGATCGAGAACGGCCAGGTCGTGAGCACCGAGGGCTCCTGGGAGGCCGGAGTCAATGGAGCTCACCCGGGGATCATCATGCTGGCCCACCCGAAGACGGGAGCCACCTATGTGCAGGAAGACGCCCCCGACGTGGCGGAAGACCGGGCCAAGGCGCTGAGCCTGAAAGCCAAGGTAGACGTTCCCTACGGCTCCTTCGATCACTGCCTCCAGACGATGGAGTGGAGCCTCCTGGAGCTGGGGGTTCGAGAGCACAAGTTCTACTGTCCCGGGACTGGCTTTGTCGAGGAGGAGCAGCCCAAGGGAGGGCGGATCGCGAGCGAGCTGGTCTCCATTACGCACTTCTGAGATGCCCGCGGTGTGCGCGCGGGTGCCGAGCGTCGACCCGGCCGTCAGCCGGTGGTGCCGTCCTTGGGTTCCACCGGCAACCCCTCCGCCTGCCACGCTGCCCAGCCGCCCACCAGCGCCCGGGCCTTCTTCCATCCCGCCCTTCTCATCTCTCGCACCACCCGGGTGCTTGTGGCTTCGTCCTTTCACGCACAGTAGAGGACGATGGTGGCGTGCTGGTCGAGGCTCTTCTGCCGCGCCAGCCGCACCGCATCGTCCGGCGGCAGGCGGATGGCGCCGGTGCCGATGTGGGGATCGTCCCGGTAGCTCCGCTCGGTGCGGACGTCGCCCACCACGATTGGCTCGCCGGACCGGTGCAGGTCGCGGAACTCCTGGATGGTGATCCGCTCGGGTACCGGCTCGCCGTCCACCGACGCCGGTCGAGCGCGCGGAAGCGGGGTGACGTGGAAGGCCGTATCCGCGAGCTGCGGATGCGACGACGATGCGGGGTGAAACCCGGTGTCCGCCAACTGGGGACGGGCCGTATCCGACGGAGCGGACACCGCGGCCGCCCCGCCGTGCCGCCGCAGATAGAGTGCGATGCCGCCACCATGCACCACCACCGACAGCAGCACCACCAGTGAGGTGATCTCGAACAGCTGCTCCGCGCCCGGAATCCCGGCGAATACCGGCAGCAGCACCAGCAGGA
The DNA here is from genome assembly GCA_036265815.1 of Gemmatimonadales bacterium. Classification (NCBI taxonomy): domain Bacteria; kingdom Pseudomonadati; phylum Gemmatimonadota; class Gemmatimonadia; order Gemmatimonadales; species Gemmatimonadales bacterium. The sequence continues at coordinate 18,801 of DATAOI010000044.1, read as the reverse complement.
GGGAGCTCAGGCCCCGCGGGCCGAACATCGCAATGATATTGCGGTCCCGCTCCCCCACGACGGAGCCCCGAAGCACCGGAAAGAGCGCCGCCGTCCGTCCGCCCAGCGCCACCACCGCGAACAGCAGCACCCGCCAGTCCCCCGCCACCCGGAACCCCGTCCAGATGAGCCCCGCGCCGAACGCCACGAAGGTGAGCAGCAGGAACATCTCCGCCGACGCCTCGCCGTAGTCGAGGAAGCAGTCGCACAGCTCGACGTCCAGCGCCGCGATCACCAGCCCGGCCCCGAAGGCCGCCAGGAACCCGCTCCCGCCCACCGCCTCAGCTGCCGCGTAGGCGGAGAACGCCACCCCCAGCGCATAGAGCGACTCGTAATCCCGCCGGACGCCGACCCGCCGGCGCACCTGGTCCAGCAGGGTGATCGCCACCCAGCCGGCAAACGCGCCCAGCATGGGCCCGAGCAGGAAGAGGCCCACCGCGCGGCTCTCGATCTCCCAGGCCGGCGCGGCGATGCCGGCCTGGAGGGTCAGCATGCAGAGCACCACGATGGGAAGCAGGATCACGTCGTTCATCCCGCTCTCCAGACGAAGCGCGAGCCGGGCCGAGGGGGGCAGGCTGGGGTGGCGGATCAGGGTCCGCAGCAGGACCGGATCGGTCGAGGCGAGGGCGGCGCCCAGGATGGCCGCTGCCGCCGGTGGGAGGCCGAGCAGGAGCCAGGCCGCGAGCGCGGTGATGGCGGCGGGCAGGAGCGTCCCTGGACCCAGGATAAGCGCCGCGAGCCGGCGCTGCTGCCGGATCTCGCCGATGTCCGCTCCGATGGCGTCGCTGAACAGCACCAGCACCAGGCCCAGCGTCGCGATCACCTGGAGCGCGGGCGACTCCAGGCGCAGATCCACCAGCCCCAGCCCCGCGGGGCCGAGCACGGCGCCGATCAGGAGGAAGATGGCAACCTGGGGGAGCCCGGTCCGCTCGACTACTCCGGAGAGCAGAGACGAGACGATAATGACGATGCCCACCAGGGCGAGCAGCGCGGGGAAGCTGTCATGGGTCATGGGCTCAAGTATGTCCCGGCCCTGGCGCCGCCCGCCACCCGGGGGCTAAGCTCGACTGCCATGACCGTGCACGAGCCCACCGCCACCGCCCTGCTGCTCACCACCTGCGGCCTCCTGCTGGGCGTGAGTGTGCTCTTCAGCCGGGCGTCGCAGCGGATCGGCGTGCCCATCGCGCTGCTGTTTCTGCTCATCGGCATGCTGGCCGGCTCCGAGGGCGTCGGCGGGATCGCCTTCGCCGACTATGGCTTCGCCTTCCGCCTCGGCTCGCTGGCGCTGGCTCTGATCCTGTTCGACGGCGGACTCAACACCCCGCTGCAGGCGATGCGCCGCTCCTGGGCGCCCGCATCGGTGCTGGCCACGGTGGGCGTCGCGCTCACCGGCGCGCTGCTGGCCGTGCCCGCCCACGCGTGGGGACTCTCCTGGCCCGAGGCGCTGCTGCTCGGCGCCATCGTCTCCTCCACCGACGCCGCATCGGTGTTCGCCATTCTGCGGGGCAGCGGGCTCCAGCTTCGCCGGCGGGTCGGCACCACGCTGGAGCTGGAGTCCGGACTCAACGACCCGGTGGCCGTCATCCTGACGACCGCGCTCACCACCAACCTGCTGCGCCCCGGTGAGACCGACGCGTGGCACGTCGGAGTGGAAGTCCTGGTGCAGCTCGCCGTGGGCGGCATCCTCGGCGTGGCACTGGGCTACTGGGGGCGCCAGCTCCTGGCTCGGCTGCACCTCCAGAGCGGTGGGCTCTATCCCGCGCTCACCCTGGCGCTGGCCCTCCTGGCCTACGGCGCCACCACCCTGCTGCACGGCAGTGGCTTCATCGCGGTCTACCTGGCCGGACTGGTGCTGGGCAACGGACCGCTCCCATTTCGGCCGGGATTGCTCCGGGTGCACGACGCGCTCGCGTGGCTGGCTCAGATCGGCATGTTCCTGGTGCTGGGCCTACTGGTATTTCCCTCTCGAATGGAGGCGGTGGCGTTCTCCGGGCTCGGGCTCGCGGTGCTGCTCGCCTTCGTGGTGCGCCCGCTGGTGGTGGCGCTCTGTCTCCTCCCATTCCGCTACTCGGCGCGGGAGAGTCTCTACATCGGATGGGTCGGCCTCCGGGGCGCGGTGCCGATCGTGCTGGCCACCTTTCCGGTGCTCGCGGGAGCGCCGGGCGCGCCGCGGATCTTCGACCTGGTCTTCTTCATCGTGGTGGTGAACGCGCTGGTGCCGGGCGGCACCGTGGCCTGGGTCACCCGCCGGCTGGGCCTGCAGGCCAAGGAGCCGCCGGCGCCGCCCGCGGTGCTCACCATCGAGTCCCGGCTGCCGCTGGAGGGCGATCTCCTTTCCTTCTATATAGACGAGGCGGTGCTGGTGGCGGGCATGTCGCTCGACGAGCTGGACTTTCCGGAGGGTGCGTCGATCGCGCTGATCGTGCGGGGAAACCAGTTGCTGCCGGCGCGCGGAGCCACCGTGCTCCAGCCGGGCGACCACGTGTACGTGCTGGCCCGGCCGGAGGACCGGCCACTGGTGCAGCTGATGTTCGGCCGGCCGGAGGAAGGGTAGTATTCATGCCGGTCGGCCCCGTTGTCGTGCCGGCCTCGTACCTGCCTCCGATTCATTCGCCTCATGCTCGAGGAGCCCGCGTGATGCTCTGCCGTCGGTCTGCCGTCCCCCTCGCCGCCGCGCTGCTCCTGCCGGCCGCCGCCTCCGCCCAGTCCTCCGCTCCTCTGCTCCTGCGAGAGCCGGCGCTCAGCGCCACCGAGATCTGTTTCACCTACGGCGGCGACCTCTGGACGGTGCCGCGCGCGGGCGGTGCCGCGCACCGGCTCACCGCCTCACCCGGCACCGAGACCGGCTGCCACTATTCCCGCGACGGCCGCTGGATCGCCTACACCAACACGCTCAACCGGAACCCGGATGTCTACGTGATCCCGGCCGGCGGGGGTCGCCCCAGGCGACTCACCTGGAATCCCTCCGCCGACCGCGTGCGCGGCTGGACCGACGACGGGCGCGTGCTCTTCATGTCCGACCGCGACGGTATCGCCCTGACGACAGCGCTGGGCGCGCCGCGGCTGTTCGCGCAGGCGCCGGATGCCGTGCGGCCGACCCCCGTCGATCTGCCGAGCGTGTGGGATGGGGCGTTCAGTACCGACGGCAAGCGGCTGGCCTACGTCCCCTTCCCCCCGGCGAACCGTGCCTGGAAGCGCTACCGCGGCGGGAGGACGACGCCGATCTGGATCGCCACGCTCGCCGACGCGTCGCTCGAGAAGTTGCCCCGCGAGGGCTCGACCGATCAGTTCCCGATGTGGATCGGCGACACGGTGTATTTCGTGAGCGACCGCGACGGGCCGGCCACGCTCTACGCCTTCGACACCCGGTCGAAGCGGGTCGCCCGACGGATCGAGAACCGTGGACTCGACCTCAAGTCGGCGTCCGCGGGCCCGGGCGCGATCGTCTACGAGCAGTTCGGCGCGCTGGGGCTCTACGAGGTCGCCACCGGCAAAACGACGCCGGTCCCGGTTACGCTGGCAGGGGAGCTCACCGGCACGCTGCCGCACTGGGTCCCTGTAAGTGACCAGCTGGTGCATCCCGCGCTGTCGCCCACCGGCGTGCGCGCCGCCTTCGAGGCGCGGGGTGAGATCGTCACGGTGCCTGGGAAGAAGGGCGACGCACGGAATCTCACGCGCACGCCCGCCGCCACCGAGCGTTCCCCGGTCTGGTCGCCCGATGGGCAGACGCTCGCGTACTTCTCGGACGCCGGGGGCCCCTACCATCTCGAGCTCCGCGCCCAGAGCGGCGCCGGCAAGCCGCGCAGCCTCTCACTGGGCGACAACGACACCTACTACTTCCATCCGGTGTGGTCCCCCGACGGGAAGCGGATCGCCTACGCCACCTCGCGCGGCGAGCTCTGGTACGTGGAGGTGGCGAACGGGCACACCACCAAGGTCGACACCGATCCGCTCGGCCCGGCATCGGACGGGCTCCCGCCGCCGTCCTGGTCGCCCGACTCGCGCTGGCTCGCCTACGCTCGCTCCATCAAGAACCGGCTCGGTGCCGTGTTCGTGTACGATGTGGGGAGCGGCAAGGCCACACAGGTGACCGACGGCATGAGCGACGTGCGCACGCCGGCATTCGATGCGGGCGGCAAGTACCTCTACTTCGTCGCGAGCACCGACGCCGGCCCTGCGAGCGACTTCAGCATGACGACGTATGACCACCCGATCACCCGGAGCCTCTACGCCATCGTGCTCCGGGCCGAGGATCCGTCGCCGATGGCGCCCGAGAGCGACGAGGAGAAGGCGAAGGGCGACAGCGCGGCCGTGAGTGCCGCCAAGGCGGCGGCCGGCGACGTGAAGGGCGCGAAAGCGGCCAAGCCCGGCAAGGACACCACCGGTGCGGTGAGGCCACCCGAGCCGGTGCGGATCGACTTTGCCGGCATAGACCAGCGCACCGTGGCGCTCCCGGCCGATCCGCGGAACTACATCGCCGTCCTGCCGGGCCAGGCGGGTACGCTACTGCTCGCCGAGCAGCCCCTCGTGCCCATCGACCAGCAGCCGGACACGACCCTACCGGTGACACTGCACAAGTTCGACCTGGGCGCGCGGAAGACCGAGCAGCTCATGACCGATGTCGGCGACTACGACCTGTCACGCGACGGCAAGATGCTCCTGGCCAAGGTACACGACGCGTGGAGCATCGCCCCGTTTGGTGCCCCGGGCGCACCCGGAGCCGCCGGACCGGCCGCGCCGGCGGGCCCACCCGCCGGCAATGCGCTGGCGGGTCCGGGCGACGACAGCGCGGGTGGGCCGCTCAAGACCGACGACATCCAGGTCCTCGCCGACCCGCGTGCCGAGTGGGCCGAGATGTATCACGAGGCGTTCCGGCTGCAGCGCGCCTTCTTTTACGACCCGGGATACCACGGACTCGACCTGGACCGCACCGAGCGGTTCTATGCGAAATATGTCGACGGCCTCGGCGGCCGGTCGGACCTCGACTACCTGCTCGAGGAGGTGTTCGGCAACCTGACGGTGGGCCACCTGTTCGTCGGCTCGCCCGACGAGGCGCCGGCGAAGACGCCGGAGAACGGGCTGCTCGGCGCCGACTATACCATCGAGAACGGGCACTGGCGCTTCTCCCGGGTCTACGCCGGGGAGAACTGGAACCCCCAGTCGGTCGCCCCGCTCACGCAGCCGGGCGTGAACGTGCGAGCCGGCGAGTATCTGCTGGCCGTCAACGGCCAGCCGCTGGCGCCGGCGGACGACGTCGACCAGGCGCTGGAGGGGCTGGCGGGCAAGGCGGTAGTGCTGCGCGTCGGGCCGAAGCCGGACGGGACAGGTGCACGCGACGTGACCGTGGTACCCGTCCCGAGCGAGGCGATGCTCCGCCACCTCGCCTGGATCGACCACAACCGGCGCGTAGTGGACAGCCTCTCGGGTGGAAAGCTCGCCTACATCTATGTGCCGAACACGGCGAACGAAGGGTACAGCCGCTTCAACCGCTACTTCTTCGCGCAGCAGGATCGGCAGGGCGCGGTGGTGGACGAGCGCTTCAACGGCGGCGGCAACATCGCCGATTACATGGTGGACTACCTCCGCCGCGAGGCACCGTTCAACTATACCACCGTCCGATACGGGGCCGACCTGCCGATCCCGGCGGGGGCCATCTATGGGCCGAAGGCGATGCTCATCAACGAGTATGCCGGCTCGGGCGGCGACGAGCTGCCCTGGCTTTTCCGCCGGTACAAGGTCGGCCCGCTCATCGGGACCCGGACGTGGGGCGGACTCGTCGGCATTGGCGGATACCCGCCGCTGATGGACGGTGGCTACGTGACGGCGCCGCGCATCTCGCTGTGGACGGCGGAAGGAGACTATGCGATCGAGAACAAGGGCGTGGCACCCGACGTCGAGGTGGAGTTCGAGCCCGCGGCATGGCGCGCGGGGCGCGACGCGCAGCTCGAGCGGGCGGTGAAGGTAGTGCTGGCCGAGCTCGAGCGGCGGCCGCCGGCCGGGCCCAAGCGGCCGGCGTTCCCGACGTGGGCGAAAGGCAAGGACCCGAAGTAGGGACTGCGGTTCAGAACCGAATCACGCCAGCTGCTGGTAGGCGGCAAGCGTGAGAAACTCGATGAACGAGGAGGCCGATACCAGTGAGTCGAGCAGCGCGGCGGCATCACTCCATCGGCCTCCGGTCCGACCGGGGATCTCGCACTCCCCTCGAACGAGCTCCCGAACGCCCGCGAGTGTGACGGGCCCATCTTCCGTCATCGTCCCGTGCCGGATCCACTGCCAGAGCTGGGCGCGGGCGATCTCCGCGGTCGCAGTGTCCTCCATCAGGTTGTTGATCGCGACGGCTCCAGAGCCCCGGAGCCATGCTTCGAGATACTGAAGTGCGACGGCGACATTGTTTCGGACGCCGGCCGCGGTGACGCGGCCACCCGGGATGTGAACGTTCAGCAGCCGGTCGGGGTCCTCCGGCGCGTCGGGCAGTCGCTCCTTCTGGTGCGGGCGATTTCCCAGCCGCGCCGTGAACACTTCTTCCACCGCCGGGATCAAATCGGGGTGCGCCACCCAGGCGCCGTCGAACCCCAGGTCCGCCTCCGCCCCCTTGTCTTCGCGCACCCTGGCTAACGCCAGCCGGTTGACCTCCGGGTCGCGCCGGGAAGGGATGAAGGCCGCCATGCCGCCGATCGCATGCGCCTGCCGGCGATGGCAGGTGCGCACCAGCCGTTCGACATACGCGCGCATGAACGGAACGCTCATGGTGACCTGCGCCCGGTCGGGCAGCACGAACTCCGGACGGTGCCCGAACTTTTTGATCACGCTGAAGATGTAGTCCCAGCGGCCGGCGTTGAGACCGGCCGCATGGGGCCGCAGCTCGTACAGGATCTCATCCATCTCGAACGCCGCCACGATGGTCTCGATGAGCACCGTTGCGCGAATGGTTCCCTGCGGAAGGCCGACGGCTTCCTGCGCGTCTTCGAAGACGGCGTTCCAGAGCCGGGCCTCGAGGTAGCTCTCGAGTTTTGGCAGGTAGAAGTACGGACCACTTCCCCGACGCAACAGCTCGCGGGCATTGTGGTAGAGGTACAGCCCGAAGTCGAACAATCCCGCCGGCACCGGCTGGCCGTCGACCCGCACATGCGCCTCGTCGAGATGCCATCCGCGGGGGCGCAGCACCAGCGTCGCCAGCCGCTCACCCAGGCCATAGTGCTTCCCGTCCGGGGCGGTGTACTGCAGGGTGCGCCGCACGGCCGCCATGCAGCAGACCTGGGCCTCGATCACGTTCCGCCAGGGCGGAGAGAGCGCGTCCTCACAGTCCGCCATGAACACCTTCGCGCCCGAGTTGAGCGCGTTGATCATCATCTTGGGCTCGGCGGGACCGGTGATCTCCACGCGGCGGTCGTCCAAATCGGCCGGCGCGGGCGCAACCGTCCACTCGGCCCGGCGGACCTCCGCGGTCTCCGGAAGAAAGCCGGGCAGATCACCGGCATCGTACCGGCGCTGGCGCTCGTGTCGCCGCGCGATCAACGCGTCACGCTCCGGGCGGAAGCGTCGAGAGAGCCGGACAACCAGTGCCAGCGCCTCCGGGGTGAGCACGTGTTCGCAGCCAGAGACCGGGGCACCGGTGATCTCGACGTCGGACATGCGTTGCCTCCCCTCGCTGTCATTGGCCGCTGACGGTTCGAGAAGGGAATCAAGTCGGTGTAAAACACGCCCCGCAAGGGACATCGTCACCCGTCTCGAGCGCCAGACAGATCGATCACGACAAGGACGGAAATCCTGATCGCTCGAGCGCTCGGCCAGTGGCGGCCGCATTCCCGGAGCGGTATATATGGCTGCACGACGCCCCCGCCGCGGCGGGCGTCCCTGCGTTTCACACCCCCGCTCATCCATAGAGAGCTCCACGTATGCCGCGTATACTCTTCCTTGAAATGGGGTTTGCGGCCGGTGCCGCGCTGGCTGTTTCGGCCTGCCAGGACAACCCTCCGGCGACAGCTCCGGACGACGCACTCCCGAACGTCCAGGTCCAATCCACACACGGGCCGGATCTTCCCCCTGCCGCCGAATTTGCTCGCCGTGTTCCCGGCTTCGGTGGCTTCTTCCTGAGCCAGGACGGGACCCCCACGGTGTACCTCACCCGAGGGTCCAGCCGCGTACCGGCCCAGCAGTTGTTATCGGCGTATCTCTCCGCTCGCGGCCTTCCCCCGGCGGCGCTGCGAGTGCTCGAAGCCCGCTACGGGTGGAATCAGCTCGAGCGCTGGCAGGAGGCGGCGACCGAGAATGCCCTCGCGGTTCCCGGGGCCGTGTTCGTGGACAACGATGAGACTGCCAATCGGGTGCGGATCGGCGTCGACAACCAGGGCGCCGTCGGAGCGATCAGGGCAGCCACCGCCGGACGCGGGATCCCGGACGATGCGGTGATCGTCGAGCGGACCGCCCCGATCGTTCAAATGGCTACCCTCCGGAACGTGGTGGACCGGCCGGTACGCGCCGGCGTGCAGATCAATTTCCCCGGCTTCCTGTGCTCCGTGGGCTTCAACGCCACCGCCGGGGGCAAGAAGTCGTTCATCACCGCCTCGCACTGCACCAGCAAACAAGGGGGCGTGGAGAGTACGCCCTACTGGCAGCCGCTCCAGTCGGTCAACGGCACCCAAATCGCCGTCGAGGTGGCCGATCCGGTGTACCTGAAGAACGGGCCCGGCTGCCCGGTCGGAAAGAAGTGCCGTCGGAGCGACGCCTCGCGTGCGGCGTATCTCAACGGGAGCAATCAGGCGCTCGGGCTCATCGCCAAGACGAGCGGAGCCAACAACGGCAGTCTTTCGATCACCGGGTCGTTCACCATCACCTCCAACGACTGCTCGACCATCGGAGGATGCCTGGCGGTTGGGGCCACGGTGAACAAAGTCGGCCGCACCACGGGCTGGACGGCCGGAAAGATCACCAAGACGTGTGTGAACGTCGGGGTCACCGGAACCAGCATCGTGCAGCTGTGTCAGACCCTCGTCTCGGCCAACGTGGGTGCCGGGGACAGTGGCGCGGACGTTTTCCGGACCACCAGTACCGGCGTGAAGCTCGCGGGGATTCTCTGGGGGGGCAGCTTGGACGGGAAGCAGTACGTCTACAGTCCGTTCGGAAACATCACCTCGGAGCTTGGCGCCCTGACGACCCACTGACTCGGGGGCCCTGCACCAGCTCCATCTCACCCTCGAGCATCGGCTACCGCCCCGACGCTGCGGCCGAGTCACCGAGCTGGAGCAGTCCCGCGAAGGTGGTCAGCTCCGAGAGCCCGAGATCGGACGCGACCCAATAGGTGTACTCCGGCGTCGTCCAGTGGAGCAAGTAATATCCGTGCCGTACCAGCGGCGCCCCCCCGCCCGAAGACCCGGTCGCCGGCCACAGGAATACGTTGATCAGGTGCTGTCGCCGGCCGTACACCAACGCCGCCACCGGCCGCCCGTTCAGATAGTCGAGCCGGCCTCCGAGCAGCGGATAGCCGCGACCGGCGAAATCGTGTACCGGCGGCGAGAAGTCCAGCTTGCCGTTGAACCACGGTTTTACGGTGTGCTGGTCGGTCGACAGCACATCGCTGAGGTGGCCGGGCATGAGCGAGCGCACATGGCTCGCGAGCACTTCGTCAGTCAGGATCTCCGACGCGGTGTGCGCCGTCGCGAGCCGCCAGCTGCCCGCCGCGACGATGGCGAGCGACGCGGCGAGTGCCAGCCAGCGCCGTGCCATGGGCGGCGCAAGGCGGTGGGTGCGACCCGGTCCCGCGGCTTTGCGCACCGCTGCGCGCACCCGCCCCCGCAACGCCTCCGGGGCTTCAGTCCGGGGGAGCTGCGCGGCGATCGCCGTGCGCAGCGCCAGGCGATCATCGCGGAATCGTCCGCAGCTTGCGCAGCCGGCGAGGTGCGCCTCGAGTTCGACCGTATCCATCGCGGCGAGTTCGCCGTCGAGGTACGCGTCGACCTGCGCTTCCACATCCGGGTGGGTCATATCAACGGTCCTTGTCGGAGACGATCAAGGCCTGCTGGAGACGCTTGCGCGCGCGAGCGAGCCGCGACATGACCGTGCCAACGGGCACATTCACCACTTCGCTGATCTCCTTGTAGGACAACCCCTCCACCTCGCGCAACACGATCACCTCTCGAAATTCGGGTGGCAGACGCTCGAGCGCGGCTGCCAGGGTTTCGCGCGAGTCACTTCTGGAGAGCGCCGATCCCGGGTCCTCGTCGGCGATCGCCTCGCTGTGCACCGTCTCGTCGAACTCCGCCACCGATGCATCCGCGAGATGCCGGCGCTGCCAGGTATGGGTCGTGTTCCGGACGATCGCGAGCAGCCATGCGCGGCTCTGGTCCGCCTCCCCCCGGAAGCCGCCGAAATACTTGAGGGCGCGTAGAAAAGCCTCCTGCACGACATCGTCGGCGTCGGCGTCGTTCCGAGTCAGGTAACGCGCCAGCCGGTGGGCGGCGCTCAGGTGCGGCAACACCACGGCTTCGAATCGTTCGAGCTCTCTTGGCTCCAAAACCGGTCCTCAAGTGTGTCGCGGGGCTGCCACCGAGAGAGGACTCCGCAGGCGACCAGTTTATTCCCGACGGAATAAGCGCGGGGTGGCTGGAGTCTCCCGCTCGAACGTTACTGCTGCCACCCTACCATGAGGAAGAGCGTATATGAGCCAGAACCTGATTGTTGCGACCCGCTATGTGGCCGGGCTGCTGCTCGTTGGCGCCATCGGCGCCGGCATGCCGGCTCGCCGCGGCAACCCGGTCTCCGTCAGCGCCAAGTTGTCCGAGTGGGCCATCGAGCTGTCGGAAGCAACCGTCCCGGCCGGAACGGTCACCTTCACCGCCACGAACGGCGGCAGCATCCCGCATGCATTCGAGGTCGAGGGGAACGGGACCGAACGAGAGACCCCCCTGATCCAGCCTGGCGCGAGCGCCACCCTGACGCTCACCCTCAAACCGGGGACGTACGAGGTCTACTGCCCGGTCGGCGCGGACTCGCACAAGAAGCTCGGCATGGACACCCATCTCAAGGTCGTCGGCGCCACCGGCTCGGCGATGAGCGGGCACGAAGTCACGGCTGAGCCGAACGGCACGACCGCGCCGGCCGAGCCGATTCGGGTGACCGGCGGGGGACCCGTCATCCAGATCCTCCCCGGACCGTTCCCGTTCCCGGACAGCGCCGGACCGATCTTGAAGTCTTTCGGTCCAGAGCACGAGGCGCTCGAGTCGCAGATCCAGAACGGCCCCTACTCGAACAATGTGGTGCCGATCTCGGGCACGTTCAGCTTCAGTGCATGGGACAAGGGTGCGGTCCGGGACTCGGTGGACGGCGCCGCGGAGTTCACCACGCACGATGGCGCCCGCTGGAAGGTCGTCCTCGACCGGGTTCAGACCAAGGATGTACCGCACCACCCGAAATTCGGCGGCGTGATTCGCGGGCTCTACTACCACGGCGCCACCGGGGTCCACACGCCGCTCGTTCCCACGATCAACAGCGCCGTGGCGTTGTGGTCCATCGCCCACTTGTACAAGAACGGCGCGCTCGTGTCGGACAGCGCGTTCGTCCACGTGATGTTGCTTTCCCATACCCGACGGGCCACGGACTTTGCCCTGGCCTGCTGGGACTGCTCCAAGAACAAGATCGACGAGCTGCAGCTGCAGATCACCCCTGCTCCCGGCGCACCGAAGTTCGACGCCCCGGGCGGGTTCCTGTTCGTCAACTGGGAGCGGTCGCGCTCCCGCCCCGCGGCCAGCTGAGTCGCTGACAGGGACGAGAACCACGGAGCACCCTCGGCCGGTGTGGCTTCTCCTGCCACCTGCACGGGGTGCTCCAACTCGATTCCGGCCGTCAACCCAAGACTGAGACGAGGACCACCCATGCGGATTCAAGCACTTCTTGCGGCAGGCCTGATGGTCGCTTTCGCGGCCTGCTCGGGCAACACCCCAACCAGCCCGACGAGCGGCGGCGGCACTGGCATCGGCTACGGCGGTGGTGGCGGCACGGGAGGCGGCACCGGCGGCGGCACGCCGACCAGCGGGGATGTCGCCGTGATCGTGGGCAACATCTTCATGAAGAGCGGGCACAACGGCTCGACCAACCCGGCGGTGGACACGGTCGCCGTGGGCGGGAGCGTCACCTGGACCTGGACCAATACGGGCAACACGCCGCACGGGATCCAGTCGCTGGGAAGCCCCTCGTTCCCGACCGGAACCGTGCTCACCGGCGACGGCAAGACGTACCGGGTGACATTCAACACCGCCGGCACCTATCAGTATGACTGCCTGGTCCACGGCACCATGATGCCGGGAACGGTCGTGGTGCGATGAGTCCGGTCCGCGAAGGCTACCATGCCCGCCGCGCATTCCCCGCCGCGCCCATACCGGGCTCGGCTTCCAGGGCGGCTGCGGGTCATGGGCATGGTCACCTGTCGGCGACCGGCGCGAGCATTCTGTCGATCGGCGGGGCGACTCCCGCTCTCCGGCTCACGCAGGAGGAGAGCGTGCAGTACGCGGGCTACAGCAGCGCTCGCATTCGCCGGATCTTCCTGAACGCCGGCATCGCGTACCGGCATTTCTACCTCGAAAAGCCACCGCGCTCGGACGAAACCTCCGACGAGCTGAATCGGCGCTACCTGGACGGCGCCATGGAGACCGGTGGCCGGGCCGTGCACGCGTGTCTCGAGGCGACCGGCCTGTCCCCCCGCGACGTGGATCTGCTGGTTGTGTGCTCGTCGACGGGCTATGCCTGCCCGGATATCGGCACCCGGCTCGTCGAGCCGGTGGGTCTGCGCCCCGACATTCAGCGCGCCTCGATGATCGGGCTGGGCTGCGCCGGCGCGCTTCCGGCCTTGCAGCGCGCGTGCGATTTCACCGAAGCGCATCCCGGGCGCATCGCGTTGGTGCTGGCCGTGGAAATCTGCTCGGCCTGCTACTACCTGGATGACACCCTGGAGACGGCGGTCGGCAACGCCATCTGCGCCGATGGCGCATCCGCGTTCCTCCTGACAAGCGGCTCCGTGGCGGCGAGCCGCTACCCCCGGATCGTGGACTTCCAATCGTCCCTCGCTGCCGAGCAACAGGCTCTTGTCGGTATGGCGCATCGGAACGGAAAGCTGCGCATCGTGCTGGGTGCTGAGGTTCCCGAGGTGGCCCCTTCTCTTATACAGGGCGCCCTCACTCCGCTGCTCGCGCGGCACGACCTCCGCCAATCCGATATCCGCTTCTGGGTGGCCCACCCCGGCGGGAGCAAGATCCTGGACACCGTTCAGAAAACGCTTGGTCTGACCGACGCCGATCTGCGGTTCACCAGGACCGTCCTCCGGAACTACGGCAACATGTCATCGCCGACCGTGATGTTCGTGCTGGACGAAGTCGTCGGGAAGGGCGATCCCCGGCCGGGTGATTGGGGTGTGATGACCGCGCTGGGTCCCGGAATGGCGGCGGAAGCCGCGTTGCTGCGGTGGTAGGCTCCCGCCTGCTGCGGCAGGCGCCACACCTGCTCCGGGTGATGAGGAGCAGCGTCCGGCGTGGCCGCTGGCGGGAGTTCAGGGAAGTCCTTCTCCATGGGTTGTCCCTGAGCCGCAGTGGAGCGGGACAATCTGGTCGGCCGCCGGTGCTGTTTCAGATGGCCACGAGCTACTGGATCTCCCAGATGGTCTATGTGACAGCGGAGCTGGGCGTCGCCGATGAGCTGAAGGAGGGTCCCAAGTCGTGCCGGGAGATCGCGACCCAGACGGGAGCGGACGAAAAGTCGCTCTACCGGTTGTTGCGGGCCCTGTGCACGATCGGACTGATCCGTACCGCCGGCACCGACCAGTTCAGGCTGGCCGCGCGGGGGAGGTTTCTGGTGTCTGGGGTTCCAGGGTCGTTACGCGCCATGGTGCTCACGCTGGGCAGTATGCACTATGCGGCGTGGGGGCATCTCCGGGAGAGCGTGAGGACGGGCACCTCAGCCTTCCAGACAGCCTTCGGGGCACCGCTGTTCGACCATCTGGGACGCGACCTCAAGGCCGGCAACACATTCAACGCGGCGATGACCGATTTCTCGACGCTCGTGGCGCACGCGATCCTCCTGGCGTACGACTTTTCGGATACCGGCTGGCTGGTTGACCTGGGAGGAGGATGCGGAGGGTTGCTGACCAGCATCATGCGGATGTATCCGGACATGCCAGGAACTCTGTTCGACACCCCTGCGGTGATTACGGCCGCCGAAAGGCATCTGGAGGCGGCCGCAGGTGCCGACCGCCGTTCTCTCGTCGCCGGCAATTTCCTGGAGTCGGTGCCGGCGGGGGCGGATGTCTACCTGATGAGCGGTGTGATTCATGACTGGGATGACGAGCACGCCGTGAGAATCCTCGCGAACTGTCGAGCCGCCATGGCTCGGACGGCTAGGGTCCTGGTCGTCGAATGCGTCGTTACGGACGGAGACCAAGGCTCATTCAGCAAATTGCTGGACTTGAACATGCTGGTCATGAATGGCGGCCGTGAGCGGACCAAAGCAGAGTTTCAGCAGTTGTTTGCTGCCGCCGGTCTCCGAATGACGAGGGTCGTACCAACCCTGTCCCCCCTCAGCATCGTCGAAGGTGCGCTCCCATGACTTTGGGAGCATCAGAAGGAGATGTTCATGCCACTGGATCGACGGGCACTTCCCGGGTCACGCCACGGCAACCGGGCGAGGCGGCCGAGGCGGTCTGTGCGACAACAGTCGCCGGGTTTGTGCCCGCCGGTTCCACGCGATGATCCCGTGCGCGCACAGGCACGCTGTCGCCGCCACCGGCGGACGGTGCAGCACGAACAGCTCGATGCCCGTGGCGACCACCATCACCGTCATGAGGAGGAGCGCCGAGGCCCCCGCCAGCCGGGGAACGACGAGCAACAGGCCTCCCGTCAGCTCGACCACCCCGGTGACGTACCGGAACCATTGGCCCCAGCCGATGTCGTGAAAGAGTCGCACCGCCGGCGACGATCCCAGGAGCTTGGCACCACCCAAATAGAGGAAGAGCGCGCCCATCGCGAGCTCGAGCATGTGGAGCAGGACCGGGGCGAGCGGGCGGCGCGGGAGGGCGAGGCCGGGGCGTGACGAGGCGGTCGCAACGGGAGACCCGGAGTCCGGGCCAATGACGTCGGAGAAGTAGCGGTCCAGCCCTTCGCGTTCGTCTTCGGGTGCATCGGCCCACCCGTTGTAGTCGCAGCTCAGCATACCGGTTGGTCGGGCCAGCTCCAGTGCTCCTGCACCAGGCCGTCGTCGATCCTGAGGAGGATGATGCGACGTTGCGAGGCACCGCCGCCGGTTTGGGTCACGTGCCCGATGACGCGGTCGCCCTGGGTCGCGACATCGTCCACCGTCAGCTTGAAATCCGGCGCGGTCGTGCGGAGATCCTTGACCAGAGCCGTGAAGCCATCGCGGCCGAGCGGCACGCCGTTGCTGGTTACGTCCTTGGCCATGAAGTCGCCCACCAAGGCGACCTTGCCCTGATTGAAGATCTGGTTCACGACCACGGCAAAGACCAGCTTGTTGTTCAGTGCGTCCGCCTCCTGGGCTGACGCGGTCGTGTTCCAACCGCTCCCCGCACAAAGCAGAGCCAGTGCCATGGGAGCCAGCCAACGCTTACTCACGAGGTTACCCCTTTCATATCTGATGTGTCTGACTCCGTTCCTGGTGAACGGCGTCATGGGTCGGCCGTGCACCACAGGAGACTGTGGGGACCGGCGATCTATTCCCGCGGACTTTAGGGGTTAGCTAGACGGAAGCAGGGACGGCGGAGGCGGTATTCCGGGGAATTTTTGGCGGCATACGGGCGTCTAGCAACCGAGGGGCCAAACCGCGCCTCAGTCGGAGCTCGGTCCCGGACGCCTGATCTACATACTTGGAGATTCAACCATGCGCGCGCTCAGCCTCGGTCTCAGCACCACGCCAGTCACCGACATCAAGTCGGGGCTGCGGCTCCAGCTCGAGCGGGATCTGCTTGCGCTGGTCTATCGGAGTCCCCGCTAGGGCTGCCCATCGGCAGAGAGGAAGTAACCGGGGCTCCGCAGGTCCCCCAATCGGCTCACCCGAGCGGCCGGTCGATCGCTACGCTCTGCTCCGAGAAGAACCGCGGCCCCTGCTCCGTGATGTAGAGGCAGTCCTCCAGCCGGATGCCGAACTCGCCATAGATGGCGATCGTCGGCTCATCGCTGAAGCACATCCCCGGCGCGATCGGCGTGCTGTTGCCGCGCACGAAGTAGGTCCACTCGTGACCGTCCATGCCGATGCCGTGCCCGGTGCGGTGGGGCAGTCCGGGAACCCGGTAGTCCGGCCCGAACCCAGCGTCGGTGATCACCTTCCGCGCGGCCGCGTCCACCGCCTCGCAGGGAACCCCGACTCTGGCGGCGGCGAAGGCGGCATCCTGGGCCCGCCGCTCGAGGTTCCAGATCTCCGTCTGGCGCGCGCTCGGCCGGCCAAAGACCGTGGTCCGGGTGATGTCGGACTGATAGCCGTGCAGCGCGCATCCGGCATCGAGCAGCACGATGTCCCCCTCGGTGAGCCGCTGCGGCTGCACCGTGCCGTGGGGGAAAGCCGACGATTTCCCCAGTCCCACCAGCGCCCAGGGGTCGTCGCCGCCGACCTGCCGCAGCGCCGCCAGCATGTTGTTCTGCAGATCGTACTGCGTCATACCCGCGCGCAGCGTCGCGAAGGCGGCCTTGAACGCGGCGATCGTCATGTCGCTCGCCCGCTGCATCAACGCCAGCTCGGCGGAGGACTTGTACATCCGGCAGCCGGCCGTCACCGGTGTCGCGCTCACCAGCTCGGCGCCGGCGGCCTCCTTCCGAAGCCCGTCCAGCAGGAAGAACCGCACCTCCTCCTCCAGCCCGAGCCGCCCGCCGAAGACTCCGCGATCCCGCAGCAGGCCGGCGATGAGGCGGAACGGACTCTCGTCCTCCTGCCAGGTACGCACGTCGGTACCGAAACGGATCAGCTCCCGGGCTCGCGCCTCCTCGAATGCGGGACAGATCCATCCCGGCTCGCCGCGGGCCGGGATCAGCACCGCGAAGGTGCGTTCCGATGACGACCAGCGGACTCCCGTGAAGTAGGCCATCGTGGTCCCCGGCTCGATCAGGACGGCGCCGACCCCCTGCTCCGTCATGAGCCGTTGCCCCTTCTCGATACGGACGCGCCGCTCCTCGTCGCCGATCGGTCTGATGCCCTCCGTCATCGGCTTGAGGCGGCGAATCGGGGCGGGAAGGTCGCACCCCGGTTCGCCGGGGAACAGGGTGCCGGCGGAGCCGAAGGCCGCGGCTCCCCCCAGCCCGGTGAGAGAGACGGCGAACTCGCGGCGAGTTAGCGGCATGGGATCACTTCCGTTGCAGAAGGGCGGCGAGACGGTTGTGATCGAGATCACCCGATCCGCACCGACGTGAGTGCTAGCAGCGCCCCACGTGCTGGGGCGAAGTTGGCGTCTGTCCGACGGTTGGGATTTGCCACCTGAACCGGGAGCGCGCAAATGACAGCCAGGCCCAGCGACTCGGCGCCCCTGCCCGCCATTGAGGAGTTTGCCGTCCGCCAAGTGATGGTGGTAGACGATGAGCCCGTCGTGCGGCTGGTCACGGCGCGTCTGCTTCGGTCGGCCGGCTACTTGGTGCACGAGGCGAAGGATGGGCTCGAAGCCTTGGAGTTCGTTCAGGCAGCGCCAGAGCTGCTCGACGTGATGGTGTCGGACGTCGTCATGCCGCGCCTGGACGGGGTGACACTGCTGCAGCGGCTCGCCACCTCTCACCCCGACCTGCCCTGCATTCTGATGTCAGGGTACGGCATCCCCCAGCTCGCGACCGTCGGAATCGTGGCGCCGTGTGGGATCCTCACCAAACCGGTGCCGCCGGACGTGCTGCTGCAGGAGATCCGCCGGTGCATACGGCAACGCAACTGACTCAGCTCGAATGCACTGCCGTCCGCTCGAGCAGCTCTCGCACGGTCGCGAGAAACACCGACGGCTCGAACGGCTTCTCTAGGAACGGAACCGACGTTCGTCCCGGCGAGCCGCGATGGAAGATGTCCTCGGGGGGATAGGCCGACATGTAGAGCACGGGGACTGCCGGACAGTCGATCGCGAGACGGCGGCCGAGCTCCCAGCCGTCCATCCCCGGCATGACGACGTCGGCCACCACCAGACTCAGATGGGAGCACGCCAGGTGTGCCAGATGGAGGGCCTCCCCGCCGTCTCGCGCCTCGAGAGTGCGGTAGCCCTCATCCCCCAGAAGCCGGATCGCGAGGTGGCGCAGGATATCCTCGTCCTCGGCCACCAAAATCGTGATTGGACGGTCGGAAACGGGGCGCTCGGCCACAGTGACCTCGAGTTGGGATGTCGATCCATGAAATACGGGCGAAGTGACGCCGTTGCAAGTCCCCCGCGAGGCGCCCACTTGGTACCGATCTCGGTGGGCTGGGTCACAGCAAATATAGCTCATTCTGGCCACATCTTGAAGCTCGGGATCGCGCAGACCCGGCGACAGTCAGACCCCCACGACATGCCAGCGGTCCCGAGTCAGGAGCGATGATGCAAGCTCTCCGTGAAGCTGCACTTAGGCCCGGCGCCGCAGAGATCTATCCCTACCTTCCAGTCCGCATGTGGACTTCGGCTGCTCATCTCGCCGGTCTGGTCGCCCGCCATCTCGGGATTGGTGAGGAGGTCCGCGACCGTTCTAATCGGGTCCTCTCGGAGGCGCATTTCGAGTTCCGCGGGGAGGAGAGCGACGGTCACGAGGTGTCGTAGGGTGACTCGGGGGCGTCGTCCTC